>CAMYJL010000174.1 GCA_947258645.1 uncultured Nitrospinota bacterium | reverse complement strand
GCCGGCGAGGTTGTTCACGTTCGAATAGCCAATTTTTTTGAGGACATGCCCGGCCAAGGCGCTCAGATCGCCTGTGCGGGAGTATATGAGGATGGGTTGATTGAGATCCTTCAATATCTGAACAGTTTCGACTTCGATATCCTCAAACGGGATGTTAACGGCCTCCGGAATTCTTTCGCATATGAACTCATAGGGTTCCCGAACATCTATGATGATGAGGTTCTTCTCCCCTAAAACCAGGTCCATTGCCTCCATCGAGGTCAGCTGGGGATGGCTCGTTTTGGCTTCCTCAATCATCTTCGAGGAATGAGTTTTCTGATTCGGCTCACTGGCGTCACTGAACGAAAAGGCGGCCAGAAAGGAAGCAACCAGTATCGGAAAGAAGTATGAAATAAATGTTCTCCTCATCTCGGCTTCTCCTGTTGCCCCTGGTTTGACTCGGGTTCTCAGTGGGCCTCAACTACTTTTAGATTCTGATCATCTGTGATTTAGTTCTTGCTGAGGCCACATTTATTGAATCGCGTCCATTTAATAAGATTTCTGGTATGCAGTTCGGTTTTGATTCGAGTGCTTTGTTTTTCCAAAAGTCGTGGGTCTGACAGGTGTTGCAGTCGTCCATCTCCATGAGGCACTCTCCCACCCAGTCGGCCCCTTCGACCGTCTCCACAACCTCTATGAGGGAAATCTCCTTTTCAAGGAACGGTATCATTCTTCATCGCCCAATCAAAGAATCGGGCCCCGCTCCCCAGGCCCAAAAGCGACGATATCGTGGAGCCGGCCAATGCGTGGAGCTGCTACGAAAAAATTTGCGGGGTGCGCACGCGCCTGAACGAGCAGAAAAATACGGAAGGTAAGAAAAATCTTTCAGCCGGGGAGAGTTGCCCCCGCTTTTTCATTCGGCCGATGCATGTTCAAACCTTCATATTGAGCGGCTTGTCAAAATCGCAAAGCTGGAGCATTCCCTGCGCCAGCACGATCGCCGCGGTGTTGGCGAGGTTGTAGGAGCGGATGGGGCCCGGGATCGGGACGAAAACCCGGCGGTCGGGCCAACGGTCGTGCCAGCCATCGGGCAGGCCGGAGTTCTCGTTTCCGAGAACGAGTATGTCTTCGTCGCGGAAGGGGACTTGATCGAAGCGGACCTGCCCGAACTTGGTGATCAGCCAGGGTTTCCTCTCGCCCAGCCAATCGAGGAAGGCGTTTCCGTCGTCGTGGATGGTGTGCCGCAGTTTCGGCCAGTAGTTGAGGCCCGCCCGCTGCACCGTATTGTCGGACAACTCGAAGCGGGTGGGCCGTATGATATGAAGGTGCGCTCCCATGCCGACGCACAGCCGGCCGATATTGCCGGTGTTTTGCGGGATGGCGGGTTGATAAAGAGCGACGTGGAGCATGGTTTCTGGCCAGGGCTGATCGTAAAAAGAGCGGGTCCGGCAATTCCCGGTTTTTTGCCGATATGTTTCATCGTAGCATTTCTGCACGAAAAAATGAGCCAACCCAACATTTGGTGTTTCGGCAAAATCGCCGGTCCAGGACAAGAGGGGTTCAATCCCCGGAGAAAGGGCCCGGGCGAATCCATAAAAGCCCCAAACTCCTGTAGAATCCTGCTTTTCGGAAAACCCGTAGACGCGAGGAGAAAAAATAGATGAACTGGACTGAACGACGCGAGCGGTTTCGTGCCATCCTGGCTGACGGCCGGTGTATCCATCCGGGTTCGGTTTTCGATCCGATCTCGGCGCGGATCGCCGAAGATCTGGGCTTTGAAGTGGGGATGTTTGCCGGTTCCACCGCTTCACTGACCGTTCTCGGTGCGCCGGACATCATCCTGTTGACGCTTTCCGAATTCGCCGCGCAGGTTTACCGCATCTGCCGTGCCGGAAACCTCGCGTTGCTCGTCGATGCCGATCACGGCTACGGCAATGCGCTGAATGTCAAACGTACCGTGGAGGAGCTGGAGACGGCGGGGGTTGCGGGGCTCAGCATCGAAGACACGGATTTGCCGCAGCCCTATGGCACGGTTGGCGCGACCCGTCTCATCCCGGTCGAAGAAGGCGTCGGGAAAATGCGGGCGGCGCTCGAGGGGCGCCAAGACCCGAATCTGGTGATCGCCGGCCGGACAAGCGCGCCCCGTATCACCGGAATCGAGGATACGATCAGCCGCCTCAAAGCGTATGAGGCGGCCGGTGTCGACGCCGTATTTGTCGTTGGAATCAAGACCCGCGCGGATCTCGAGGCCGTTTCCGCGTCGGTCAACATCCCGATTATCCTGGGTGGCGGCGGATCGGACCTCGGAGATCTGGACTATCTGGCGGGGCAGGGTGTTCGCGTTGCCCTCCAGGGCCATCAACCGATAATGGCGGGGATTCAAGCCGTGTATGCGACTTTAAAAGCGCTGAAGGAGGGGACGCCGCCCGCTGATTTGGATGGCCTCGCTTCCGGCGAACTCATGAAGCAGGTGACGCGCGGCGCGGAGGTTCAGGGTTGGACGAAGGAGTTTCTGGGCGGCGAATGACGGCTTTTTTTCGGGAATGCCCTCCGCCAACGACAAATGTCGGACGCACCCGGCGTTGGTGCTCGCACAGGGAAAGCGCCTCCGTGGTCATGCCGGTCCGGGACGGCTGCATCGCGGGTGAGACCCTCGACATCATCGGTCTTAATGTTACTTGGTCCCCCCCCTGATAAACCCATCAAGGGGGAGTTCATGAACGGTTCGCGCTTTTCTAATTCCGTCTTCCGGTAGAGCCGCTGATGACATTGAATTTCGCCCGGCGGTTATTCTGCCAGGCCGCTTCGTTCTGGCTCGTGTCCAGCGGGCGTTCCTCGCCGTAGCTCACTGTTTGCATTCTGGAGGCGGATATCCCTAGGTTGAAAAGATAGTTTTTCACGCCTGTCGCACGCTTAAAGCCCAGCGCAATGTTGTATTCCGGCGTCCCCCGCTCATCGGTATGACCTTCGACTTGGATTCGGATTCGCGGATTTTCGAGAAGAAACTGGGCCATCTTAAAATCAAAATAAACCAGCATCCGCTCGATATCCGGTATGCTCAGGCGGCTGGCCTTGTTTTTTGCGCTGTTGGAGTCGGCAAGATTTTCTTCGCCCCCGCGGGTTGACGTTAAACGCCCCGAAGTTGATGCCAGCTGGGCGGAGCCGGCCGCGTTTCCATCATCGACGGAAGTCGATTCACGCACCCCGGTCGTCGCCCCCGAACAACCCTGGACAACCACCAAAGCCACGGCGAGCACCGCCATTATGAGTCCTTGAGAATGTTTGATTTTCCGCATCTGAAATTTTCCCCGGGCAGAGGAAGGTCTGCATGGTCCGGACGACCAACCGAAGATTACGAAAAAGAGAAAAATAACTCTACCCCGGAAAGGCGAAATCGGCAGAAAAAACGATTCCGGGCTCGCCACGGGAACTTGCCTTCCGGAGGGTTGAAGATACCGGAGGCTTCATGAGGTTTTATTATTTTCATTTTCATGCGTTCGCGGCGGGCCGCCTGCTTTTTGGCCTCCCCGAGCGAGGAGGCGGCTTTTTTCCCTTTGTTCTCGCCCGTGCCAGAAAGGTGGCGCTCTCTTTCGACATGCCGGGTGCCTGCAGAGGTTGGCCAGGGTTGTCCCGTCTCGGGATTCCGGAGACCACATCCGGTTTCGCCTGTCTCGCCGAATTCTACCAGTGCTATGATTCGGTTTATCAAATTGATTTCATCCTGATCGCCGGTCCCGCACCTGGGGAACACTCCGCGCGTATTGGCGGGCGGCCATAGAGGAGAGCGGAACATGATGCTCGAAGGAAAGAAGATCATCGTCACGGGCGGCGGAAGCGGCATCGGCCGGGCCACATGTGTCCTCGCCGCCCGGGAGGGGGCCGACGTGGCCGTGGCGGACATCAACGCGGAGACCGGGGCCGAGACGGTCGAGATGGTGAAGGCGGAGGGGCGAAACGCCATTCTCATTGAGATGGATACCTCGAAAAAGGCCGACGCCGTCCGAATGGCAAACGAAGCCGTGGACGCCTTCGGCACGATCGACGGGCTCGTCTGCTGCGCGATCAAGCTCGTGCCCGGCAGGCTCGAGGAACTCCCCGAAGAGGACTGGGACATGGTGATGGACATCGGCCTCAAGGGCTACTTCCTGTGCGCCCAGGCCGCCGGGCAGACCATGATCAAGAACAAGAGCGGCTCCATCGTATTCATCTCCTCGGGCGGCGGGATGCAGACCTACCCGCTGGCGGGGGCCTACAGCGTGTGCAAGGCCGGGGCCATCATGCTCAGCAAGCTCTTCGGCGTGGAGTGGGCCTCTCACGGTATCCGGGCCAACACCGTCTCGCCGGGCCAGGTGCGCACGCCGATGACCGAGGCCATGTTCCAGGACTGCCGAGACCCAGCTTGGCTGCATAATTGCTTTCCCAGTTTTCAAAACGCCTTGCATCCTGGCGCAATTCATAGTGATCGGCATCGATCCAGGTCGCGGAAAAAAGATCGATTACAAAGTGGATTAAAAGGGGGAGGGAGGTCATGGGCCGGTTCGATGGAAAGGTGTGCATCGTCGCGGGCGGGGCGCGCGGCATCGGCGCGAAAACGAGCGAATTCTACGCGGAGCAAGGGGGCCGCGTCGTCATCGGCGATGTGAACGAGGGGCTGGGCACCGAGCTGGCCGCGAAAATCGGAAGGGACGCCGTTTTCCAGAAGCTCGACGTGACCGATCCCGATTCATGCCGGGCGGCCGTCGAGCGGGCGATTTCGGAATTCGGCTCGGCCGATCATCTCGTCAACTGCGCCATCAAGATGGACCCGGCCCCCCTGATTGACCTCAAGCTCGAGAGCTGGAAGCTCGTCGTCGATATCGGCCTGACGGGGATGTTTCTCATGTGCCAGGCCTGGGGCCGGTGGGCGATCGAAAACGAGCGGGCGGGGGCCATCGTGAATCTCTCGTCCAACGCGGGCGTTCAGCCCTACGGCATGTCGGGCGCCTACAGCACCGTCAAGGCCGGCATCATCATGCTCACCCAGCACTTCGCCATCGAGTGGGCGCGAAAGAAGATCCGCGCGAACGTCATCTGCCCCGGCCATACGGAAACGCCGCTGACGGCCTACCTTCAGGACCCCGAGATCAAAAAGGGCCGGAGCGAGGTGACGCCCGTCGGGCGCGTCGGCCAGCCCGAGGACATCGCGAACGGCATCTGTTTTCTGCTCTCGGACGAAGCCGACTACATCACCGCCGCCCGGCTCGACATCGACGGCGGTCTCACCAGCAGCATCTTCAATCACATGCCGGGAAGAAAGTGGGATTGAGGGGGGCTAGAGCGTTCCCTTCTCGGCCAGAAGGCGGATCGTTTCGAGCACCCAATCCCGCCCCCGGATGAGTGAGCGCCACGCTATCCGCTCTTTGGTCGTGTGAATCGCGTGCAGATTGGCGACGCCCAGCAGGAGGGGCTGAAGAATCTCTCCCCCGGCGTTTTTCTTGTTGGCATAGATGTTTGCCTCGGCTCCCGCGTGGATCGACAGGGGGAGAACTTTCCGCCCCGACAGGCGATTGGCGGCCTCCTGCACGAGCTTCACGAAGGGCGAGGCGGTGTTGGCCGACCAGGGTGGGAGGAGGCGTTTCGTCTCCAACTCGATGCGGAAACTCTTCTGAAGCGCCCGGTGCTTCCGTTCAACGTCCGAAACGACGGCGCGGATCGCCCTGAGAAGCTTTCTTTCTTCCGCCGGGTCGGTGCTGCGGATCAGGTAGGTGATCTGCGCATCCGGTGCGATGGCGTTCTTCGCTGTTCCGCCCTCGGCCAGTCCGGCGTTGATGGAGGTGACGACGCCCCTCGCGTTTTTCTTCACAACGCCCTGCGGGATACGAACGTCGATCTCGGACATCACCTTAATGGCGTTCACGTTGTCCCGGCGGTGAATATCGACGCCCGAATGGCCTCCCCGCGCCCCACGCGGGCGGATCGTCACCTCCGTCGCTCCCGCCAGCTCCCAGACCACCTCGTAGAGCTTGTCACCATCCAGCAGCAGGGCGTACTTCGACCGGAGTTCCGTTGTTTTCAGCTCCTTGGCGCCCCGGACGGTTGTCTCCTCCTCCCGCGTGATGACGATCTCGACCGGGCCATGCTTCATGGGAACGCGCTGCGCCGGGTGTTTTCCCGTAAGCCGGCCGGCGATGTCCACGATGGCCGCCACGCCCGCCTTGTTGTCCCCGCCCAGAGTGGTGGTTCCGTCGCTGGCGATCCATTCGACCTTGTTCAGGACGAGAACGCGGGGCCGGATGGGCCGCAGGGGATTTTTCTTGTCCCCGGGCACCATGTCCATGTGCGCCGCGAGCATCAGGGGCGTCACGCGCTCGTACCCCGGGCTCGGCGGAATCCTCGCCACGATGTTGCCGAAGAGGTCCCGCCGTGCGGCGGCGCCTGAGGCGCGAAGTTTTTTCAGGATGATCCCGGCGATCTTCTCTTCATGACCCGAAGGGCTCGGGATCCGGATCAGCTCCAGCATGGTGGCGAGAACGGGATCGGCCCCGGCGATTTTTGCGAGGGTTCGCCCGTGATCGAGCGATTGAGCCGCGGCCGGAATGGGGATCAGGGCCCGGCAGGCGGCGGCGAGCAGGATAGCCGCGGCGAGGCGCCTCCATCGGCTTGGAGGAAATGCGCGGGAGAATGGAGAAGCCGGACTCACGGGAAATGAGTTTCCTGTCGGGGGATAGAGGCATCTTTCAAGTAGACATCATATCCGCGCCAGGGTGCGGAGAATAGAAATATTTCCAGACTGCTCATTTGGCATTTATAAGGATCAAAAATCTCTTTCAAATCAATATATTCCGGCTGAAAAAGATAAGAAATTCAGCCTAAAAATTCGCTGGACTAGTACTGAATCGAACCACTTCCATGAGTCGGGATCTCACGTGGGGCGGGTCCCATTCTTTCATATGATGGTGTTCTTTTCGCCGATGTGCAGCTGCTCAGTAATACAACCCCGAAAAGAAAAACCACGATCCGAAAGAATTTCATTGTCTGCCTCCTTCAAACCGAAAAAGGTGGAAGTCTGCCATCATGAGTGACCCCAAAAGAGCCAAGGCTGTCCCCGCTCCGAGACGAACCTTTCTTTGGGCATTCGCTTTGTCCAGCCATAACTCGCCGCCCGAGCCTGAAAAAAACCAACGCCGGAGCCTGCGCATGGCAATTACTAATATGGCCCATTCTGAACGAATGCACCAAGCCGACATTTCCCATATGACTTTGTAGACGATCTCATTATAGAAAAGTTTCAAATTAAAGAGCTAACACTCCATTTCCCCCTCCAGGGCAACCAATTTGAACGCATACCAGCCTTCCGATAACGAGTTTTCGACCTATGTTCTTAGCACTTAGCCGAATTTGGACAAACTCCTCCTGCGAACAGAATCCCTCGTCTCTGTACCTCGGTGTCCCTTTAATCACGTGGGGTACGCCATTGGCCTGAAGTCCGTGGTCAGGCGGAGGATCATTGCGAACAATTTCGCGAAAAGGCCACTTCCGCCATCAGAAGGCCTCTTCGCCGCCATCCGGCTTAGCCCAATGGTCTCATCAAGCTCCCGAAAGGCGAGCCATCCCGCATTCGATGTGGAGGTTGCTCCTTGGAATTCGAGCTTCAGTCTGCGGTCGATATGAACTCGAAGAGGGCTCTTCGCGGCTTCACCCACCGGGTGTTCTCCACAGGCGGGGGAGAGGAATAGTTAACTTCTTGAAATGTAATTCAAAAGGAGTCTGGTCTGTGGATAATCATAGATCTAAATGGGGAATGCGGGGGAAATAGGCCACTTGCCGAATCGGTGTCAAAAGCGCAGAGGATCCTCCGGCCGGGGCGGGCCGGCTGGGTCGGCCCTGTTCAATCGCGGTGGGGATCGATGACGAGCAAAATCATACGGCCATGGCAGAAGGGAATCCCGCCGCCGCGTCTGCTTTTATTGTGGGGGAGGTGTCCGTTTCCCCGGATGAGGGCGGATTGTTCGTCTCCGGCGGTGTGGACGATGAAGTCTCTCGGGTGATCTTCAGTTTTTCGATCCGTCGGTAAAGCGCTGGCCGGCTGATGGCCAGCAGGGAAGCGGTGCGTTTCATGTTCCAGTTGGTGTATTCGAGCGCCTCCCGAATCAGGCGGGTTTCCGACTCTCTCAGCGTGAGAAACGGGGCTTTTTCCTGTTTCTTCCTGCCGGACCCGCGGCCCGGCTCGTTTGTTTCTTCGGTGTTTTCATTCATGGAATGACCCTCTTGGTGGTAAATGTCTGCTCTGATTTCGTTCAGGCGCCATCCGCTTTCGTGAGCTCCACGGAAATCCGTTCCGTCTTCTTCCGGTAAGGAGGTGAACTCACAGATGGATGGGGGAAGATCCTCCGGGCCGATTCGGTCGGAATCGTTCAGGAGGAAAGTCTGGCTGATGACGTTTTTCAATTCACGGGCGTTGCCCGGCCAAGGGTAGGATTTCAGTATCTTCATGGCTTCGGGCGTGATGTTGGGCATGGCCCGGTGGTTTCCGTTCTCGTGCAAGATTTCGTTCAGGAAGTGCTTGATGAGAAGGGGGATGTCTTCGGTCCGGTTTCGCAGCGAAGGAATTTTTACCTGGAAGGGGGCGAGGAGCCGGAAAAATTCCGAATGATCTTCCAGGCTGGTTCCTTCCGAGCCGACATCTTCCCGCGTCCCGCAGATGATCCGGAACGCGCTCGGCTCCTGGTCTCGGCCGGTCTGAAAATTGCCGCAGGCTTTGAGGCGCTTTAGAAGTTTATTCAGGAGCGAAAGGTCCATATCCGTGATGTCGTCCAGGAAAAGCGTTCCCCCTTTCGCCCGCATCCAATTTTCGGGAATCTTGCCGTCACGGCCCGACGATCTTCCCCGGAGAGGAGAAATGACTTCGGATTCGAGCAGGTCGTCCCGGAGCACCGAGCAATTGACGCAGAGGAACGGCCCTTCCGCGAAACGGCTGTTGTAGTGAATCGTGCGCGCCGCGAGTTCCTTCCCGGAGCCCTTTTCCCCGTGCAAAAGGACGGGAACGTCGCTCGAGGCCAGCCGCTTGAGGGTGGCCACCATCCGGGTGACGGCGGGAGTTGACCCGATGATGCGGGTGAAATCGTAGCGCAAGCGCAGCTCGGACTTCAGCTTTTTCATCTCGCGGAGGAGGTCCCTTTTTTGAAGCGCGTTGCGGATGGCCGTGTTCAGGCAGGTTTTCTGGAAGGGCTTCAGGATGATGTCATACGCTCCGAGCCGAGCCGCCTGGGCACAGATGTCGGCCGACTTTTCATCCGAAAGAAAGATGATGGCGGAGTCCGGGTGTATTTTTTTGAGGCGCGTCACGGTCTCGATGCCGTTGAGGCCGGGCAAGCGAATGTCGAGCAGAACGATCTCGGGGGCGTCGTGGGCGGCGCTCTTCAGGAAGCTTTCCCCGTCGCCGAAGGTCCGGCTCGTGAAGCCTTCCCGGCGGAGGAACGAATCGATCGCCGCTCTGCCCGCAGGGTCACTCTCCACGACGTCGATCTTGGGAGGATGGTCCCGGGTCAGGTGGTGAAGGAACGAAGGGTTCTTTTGGGATACGTTCATGATCCTGCTCCCCGTTGGGAAAAAAGCCTCTCTCGAATCTCTTCCTGTTTCCAAGTATAAATTCTGCGATATTTCCGAACTTTTTACTGTGAAATCAGACACATTTGCCTCAAAACATCCCCATGAAATGTGAAGCAGGACACATTTTCGGGCGAAATGGGGGCATTTTCAGGTCCTCCGGCGGGGAAAAACGAGGGGAAGGGGCGGCGTGGGGGCGGCCGAGGGCTTTCCGTGCCACTCAGTCGTAGAACTTGGAGAAAACGAGATAGCCCTCGCGGGGCAGGGGGGCGGCTTCGGGAAGGCCGAGCAACCCCTTGAGCCGCTGGATGGAGCGGGTATGGGCGAGGAGTTCCCAGTGCACCTGCCGCAGGGCGGCGATGAGCTCCACCGTGAAATGGCCGGGCTGGTCCGGAACCTCCCGCCAGCCGAAGGGATGATGCTTTGCCGCCATTCGGGCGAAGTCGATGAAGCGATCGGGGGAATCCTCGTAGTGCGCTTCGGGGTCCACGATGCGCGCTCCGGTGAGGGAGCGGAGAGCCTCGGGTGATTCGCGGTCCAGTATCGCGGCGCCCAGCTCGCAACGCGCGTGGATGAACGAGAGAAGCGAGTCGCGGTCCGGGCAGACGGCGGCTGGAATATGGCGTCCGTTGTCCGACATGACCGCTTTCATGTCCACCGCCGGATATTCGTAGCCTTTTTCCTCAAGTGGTTCTCTGAAACGCTCCAGCCAATTGCAGATCATGAGCGCCATGTGGCGAAGCTGCATCTCCGCCGACCAGCGGGCCCAGACAGGCTCATCGCACCGGAAGACCATCTGCTCTTCCGTGAGTCCAGCGATTTCTTTCGCCAGCCGATCCGGCGCGGCCGCGAGTCCCGCACGAATAAGGAGCTTCTCCGTTTCGATCATTCCGCTCATGGGAATTCGCGCCTCAGATCATCAGAGTGGATTTCACTTTTCACACGTTTCCGGAGTTTACCCTTTCTGTTTTGAATTCGCGCTCGGCGGAGCGGATTGACAACGGGTTCCGAATTGAAAATAGTGCCCTATTGGCAAGAACATGCGTTCTTTTAGCAAGAACATCGTTCCGGACCTGTCCGGGTCCATTTTGCGGGAAGAAGCTTCTTCGTCCCCGAAGTCCACATTCTCCTGCGCACCTGAAAGGAGGAGCCGATGGATTTTTCCCTGACCGACGAACAAAAGGCCCTGCAGAAACTGGCCCGCGATTACGTCGCCCAGCATGTGCGTCCCGTTGCCGCTGAGTTTGACCGAAACCAGAATCCCGTCGACTGCATTCCGTCCGATATCGTCGAGGAAGGCTCGAAGCTCGGTCTTCGCACGCTGGCGCTGACCGAGGAGCGCGGCGGCGGCGGGGCCGACATGCTCACCCTCTCCATCGTGGGCGAGGAACTCGGTGCAGGCGACCTCGGGGTGGCCGCCACCTTCGATCAGACCTGGAAGTTCACCCCCATCGTTGAGCACTGGACGAACGACGAGCAGAAGGAACGCTTCCTCCCGGCCTTCCTCTCGGACGACCGTTTTCATCTGGCGACGTGCATGACCGAGCCCGACGCCGGGACGGATCATGTCTTGCCCTACGCTGCCCCCGGCGCGGGGGTTCAGATGCGCGCCGAGCGCGAGGGGGACGTCTACCGGCTGAACGGCACCAAGCAGTTCATCAGCAACGGCGGGACGGCCAAGCTCTACGTCGTCTACACGCGGACGGACAAGACCCAGGGCGGCCTGAAGGGGATGACCCCCTTTCTCGTTCCCGCCGACGCGCCGGGGCTCACCATCAGCCGCATCCACGACAAGATGGGCCGCCGCCTTCTGAGCAATGCGACCCTCGTTTTTGAAGACGCCGAGGTGCCCGCCGCCAACCGGCTGGGGGAAGAAGAGGGCGGGGCGGAGGCGCTCCGAAACAGCCGGACGGCGCGGGGGAGGGGCGGCTACGGGGCCACCGTGCTGGGCTCGGGCCGTGCCGCCTTCGAGGAGGCCGTCCGCTACGCGCAGGAAAGGGTGCAGGGCGGAAAGCCTATCGGCCAGCATCAGGCTGTCGCCCAGATGATCGGGG
>CAMYJL010000173.1 GCA_947258645.1 uncultured Nitrospinota bacterium | reverse complement strand
ATGCCCCCACGACGGAGAGCACGCCACCAGCGACCACCCGCCAGGTGATGGCTTCTTCCTTTCGAAAGAAGAGCCAGGAAAACACAATGACAAAAAGAACGGACAGGCGGTTGATGGGCACGACCTGGACGATCTCCCCCAACTGAACGGCGGTCCAGAAACAAAGCGCCGCGGCGGCGTTGAATATCCCGCCCAGCGCGGCAATCGATATTCCGCCGCCATTCCACCGCCGGCCGGTTTTTTCCGTCGTGAAACACAGGATGCCTGTCATCATGATGGCCGCAGTCCCGTTGGCCACCCCCATCCCGAGCGGCGAAGATGAAATCCAGGCCAGACCGTACCGCCGGAAGAGAAACGTCAGCGCAAAAGTGACGGCCGTCAGGAGCGGCGCGAGGTAATAGGCCAGGGGGATTTTTTTCTGCACCTCCTTCCCTTCCCAAACGAGAAGGGCGCCACCGGTCATGATCAAAAGCGATCCGGCGATGACGCCGGCGGTCAGACGCTCTCCGAGAAATATGACGGCGAGGGCGGTGGACCAGATGAGGACGGATTGCATCACGATGGAGGTCCGAGAGACGCCCACAAGCCGTTGGGCGACGAAACTCATATATCGGCCAAACAGGGAGCCGATAAGTCCGACCGCCACGAACCAGAGCAGCCCCTGTAGCGGCCATCGCTCCGCCCCGGCACTCATCTGATAGAAGAGCGTTGCGAACAGGATGGAGACGCCATTCACCAGAGCGGTCATGACGTTTGGATTGATGCGGCCGAGAGCCTTTTGATAAAGCATCCGCGCAATCGCGATAAAAAAAGCGGCGATGAGCGCAAGCATGTTCGGGTGGATGATTTCGAGCAATTCGATGTCCAGGGACGGAAGATCAGTATGAAACGGCGTCTCAACTTGTCGCCGGTCAATCGTCTTTATCGAGATTCCCAAATGGCGGTTCGGACAGCGTCAGCCTAGCACAATTCGGGCACTTCCACCCTCGTTGCTGGTGAAGCGGGCAGGGCGATATGGGGATGGAGATGATCCGAGGCGCAACCGCACAAATCTCAAAAGCGGATCATAGTCCGAATTCGAAAATCGGAAAGTTCGGGGCTAGGGATTCGAATCCGGCGTCGTGTCCGATTCCTTTTCGATTCCCCTCGGTGCGGCGGAGGTCGCTGTTTGAGAGGCGTCCTTGCCGCGAAACGAACTGCCCAGCGTGGAAAAAATCCCCGCCTCGCTCTCGGATTTCTCAGCAGAGAGGCGGCGGAGATACAACCACCCTTCTTTTTTGTCCTTCGTCCTGACCAGCGCAAATCGGCCTTTTCGGCTCAAGACTTCGACTTCGGAGCCTTTCTTGAGCGTCTCGATAACGGGGGTGAGAGGCGATTTTCCGGAACGAAGCTTGGCGCTGACGGCGCGCACAAACATCTTTTCCGCTCCAAACGAATGGGTTGAGGCGAAAAACGCGACAATGACCAGGCTGGAGCAAATCGAAACGACCCATTTCATGGCCTTATTCCCTCCTTTCGCTGCCGCCGCGGTAACACCGCGACGCCTCTCTGCTACCCGATCGGATACGCCGATACTAACACACGCGCTCCAAAAGTATATGGCGGCCATACAATTGGAACGGGTCAAGTCTCTGGGCGAAACGAACGTCCCCCGGGTAGCGGGTATGCCTACGCCCCGAGATGGCCCGCGATCTTGTCGCACCAATGCGCGCCCCAATATTTTGGGCTTCCATACCATCCGCCCGAACCCTTGGAGTAGGATTTTTTCATGATGCCCCCGTCTGGATGCTCGAGGCCGTACATGTGACCGATTTCGTGGATCCGCGCCCGGCTTCCCTGACTGAGGGCATTTGCCCGGGCGGCGAGAACATTGGGGGAAAAGAAAATGCCGGGCACCGTGCCGGTTCCATCTTTCCCTCTTGGGGTCACCTTGACGAAGCGGAACAGGCCAATGTTGAAAGTCCGCGTCGAGCGGTTTTTTCCTATCCGGGCGATGAGCGGTCCCTTTCCGATCAGCCAGTGACGCCGGGGCGATCTTCTATCGACAAATTGATCCTGGGTCGCGAAGTGAAACAGACCATGCACTTTCTTTGGCCATTTGGCCGCCTTTTTCTTTCTCCGGATCTTGCGCGCCATCACCCTTCTTTTTCCCCGGGTCCTCATTTCAAACGCCTCGAGTTCCTCGGCGGTGCGGTTCAGGGCTGTCGTGTCGTCTTCCAGCACTTCCACCTTGTCAATTTGCAACGTCTCGCATTTTTTGTTGATTCGTTTCGCCCACCACTTGACGGCTTTCACCCACTTGGGCTTAAACCTCAGCCGACGTCCCTTGTTATAGCGGGCGGTAAAAAACTGGACCTGAATCGTAATGCCTTCCGTGTCGATTTCTTCTCCATACGTTGTGGGCGGGGGCGTATCCCTGGGGTCGTCCCCGTCATCGTCTTTTTCCGGCGCCGGAAAGCCGGTCAACAGGTAAAGTTTACCGCTGGGGCTGCTGGTGACCGTTTTCCGCGCCGAGGATGCCCCCTGATTTTCACCCGCCGCTCCCCCCTCGTTCTGTGTATTCTGGAGGTGCTGGGCCACCTGGTGGATGGCATTCTCCGTTTCCTCATCGTTATTTTCCGAAGTGGAAGACCCGTAGGGAACGGCTGACGATGGGGATTCGAGGTGCGCCTTCGCCCTGTTTTCCGTCCCTTTCCGGAAGGATTCGGACGAGGGGATCGGCGGAGTTGCATTCTCTTCCGTTCCCGATGCCTCCGCGATCCCGGCGTTTTGATCGGAGGTTTCCTCCTCTCCGGTCGTTTGAGCGGCTTGCTCCGCCGACTGGGCGGCGGGGGATTCACTGCCTTCCGAGGCGGATGGGGAGGCGTTGTCCTTGGAAGCCACCCGGTCCAGGCATACGGAAGTCTGGACGGTCGTATTGGCCTTGAATTGGCCAGGAGAGGTCATTTTCACGCTGTACCCCCCGGCCGATACCTGAAACTGATGGGAGCCTTCGAAGCGGAGAGGAAAGATTTCCGCAAATCCCTCCGCGCCGGTCACGGCCTGAGAGGCGCTACCGGCACTGACCGCGGCGTTTAGCGCCTTGATTTTCGCTCCGGCGATGGGTTGCCGAGACTGGCAGTCCGCCACGATGAAACGTTTTCGAATATCGGCACCGGCGCTGTTCACCGATACCCAGAACAGAAATCCCAAAGTCCCCAAAAGAGCCAATCCTTTCCGTCCGGTAAGCATTGCCTTTCTCCTTATGGGATGCTTTCTGGTTTGAGATCGTCAGTTTTTGGCCATGCCCCCGATTCGGCCTGTTTCGTATCGAAGGACATCCCCCCGCTGCGGCGGAGCAACGCCTTCGCCCGCCGCGAAGCCGACCGCATATTTCTGGGCGACCCGGTCGATTCGGATCTCGCCAATTTTGCGCTCCTCAACGCCCAGGACCTCCTGGGTGGCCGGATCCGTGATTCGATCCGTCACCCGATAGATGAAAAGCGTGTCCCCGCGTTTCAGATTGGCGTTCCCGCCCGCATTCACGTAAATTTTTGGGCCCTTCACCTGGGCCACAAGCGCTTGCCAGGGAACCGCTTCCATCCCATCGATGATCCGTTCGACCGCCTCGGCAATCGCCGCTCTCGTCGCCTGGCCCAGAGCGGTCTTTTTGAACACATCGCCGCCGAAATTGACCTTTCCCGTCGAGGCGTCAAGAGCCAGCGCCATGCCCGAGACTTCCTTTTTCACCACATAGGTCTTCACGATCCGGCCCGAGGTCGTGTCGATGATCCGGATGTCCATCCCCACGGTGCCGTTGCGGACCTGGGGAGAGAGCGCCCCGCCGAAGCCGGGGAGACTCAGGCCAACGCTGATCCCGCCCCCGCTTTCGTTCTGTTCGAACTGGGTGACAGAGCCCCGGATGAGATACTGCGCCCCCAAAAGCTGGCCCGCCTGAGGGGCGCCTGTTTTGGTCAGCTTTTCCAGGCCCATCTGCTGTTCGCGAAGGACGGCCTTCAGGTCGAAACGATCGACGACGATGAAGCGCTTTGTCCGAGAGAGTTCGCTTACAAGCTGTGCTGCGAGGCCGCCGCCAAGGTCCCAGCCGCCGTACTTGGCCACGAAGGCGCCGTGGGCGTCGAACTTGGCCACCGCAATCGTCTTTTTAGGGCCCTGGTAGTGGGAATATTTCCGGCCTCCCGCCTCTTCGGCGTGAAGAGCCGTGACGGCGGAGGCGACGAAAAGCGCTGTTGCGATACTGAACAAACTCAATTGGGAGACGACCCGATATGTTTTCACGACATCCCTTTCCGGTCAGCCTAAGGTGCTGACAACCCCCATCATGAAATGGTGAACGCAAGAGTAAGGAAGCAACCCCCGGGCCGGCGGCCGGGGCGCTCCCCCTCGGCCGCCGGCCACCGGCGAACTAGATCGCGTTTTTCGTCGTAAGCCGCTTGTGATTGAAGCCCTTGGGGTAGCGGTACTTCTTCACGAAGGGACGACGCGCATGTCTGACGGGGCGCTTGTGCATCCGACGATTATTCTTCTTGAACTTCCGGTCTTGAGCTTTCCGGTAGTGTTTTTTAACCTTCCGCACGTGGCGCTGGTGTTTCTTGAGCTTCCGGTATTGAACTTTCCGGTACTGTTTCTTGCTCTTCCGCACGTGGCGCTGGTGTTTCTTGAGCTTGCGGTACTTGATCTTGCGGATTTTTCGGCGTTGCTGCTTGATGTGACGGTATGTCCGGTAACTTTTCTTCTGCGGCGGGGCTTGGGCTTCGACCATCGAGGCCGAGACCATGCCGAGGGAAACCGCCACTGCCACGAATGTTGCGAGAGCCTTCTTGAACATCTTCATTTTCCATCCCCTTCCGTTGGGTGTTGCCCGTTTTCGGGCAGCCAAAAGATGAAATGAAATATGTTCATTTAATGGAATTTCCGAAATGAAACAGGACACTCGTTTCGTGTGAAGTCGGTCACACTTGGGATGGTTTATGGGCGGGGAAGGTGGAAGCGGAGAGGGGAGAGTCCGGACTGGAAGATATAATCTATTCAATAACAACAAGTTATGGTGACAGCACGCCTCTTCTTGCCGGTTGGCGCACGAGGTTTTCAGAGAAAATAAAAAGTGGACATGGCGGATTCTCCGTATTTTTCGCCAGCCTTTTTGTTGATCGTGGTTTCAGTTCCATCAATGAAGAGAAAGGGGAAGCATGAATACCGGGAACGGGATCCCGATTATTGGAAGGACAAAGATGCCTTGAAAGTGTCTTGGGAGTGGATGAAGGAGAGCGTCCCCGGAGGTTGGTCAGAGATGCCCCAGGAGGGTTTGATGAATTTCTTCAGGAAGCGGATGAAATCCTAAATACGTCCTGCGGTTCGGGTTTGAAAACGCTCCTTCACCCATTTCCCCTCTTTTCCGGCGGGCTGTTTGAGAGAAGCAATCGCATTTTGAATCGATTCGAGCCTGTCTGCATTTTCAGGATGAGTGGAAAAGAAGACGGATACTTCCTCTTTGTCTTTTCCTGATTGCTTGCGCAGTTCTCCGAGTTTCGTGACGAACTGGAGCAAGCCTTTGGGCTGGTATCCCAGTTGGCCTGAATAAACGGCCCCTTCCGTGTCCGCCTCGTTTTCCTCGCCTTTCGATAGCCCCTTGTTGACCAGGGTGTCGATACCGACATCCATCATGCTGGTCATCATGGCCAGGTTCGAATTTAAAGCGGATACCGTCACCTGGGTGACTCCCCGCACCGTCTTGGCCCGCCGGATGGCGTTGAGGACATGTTTGTTGGCCACGTGGGCGATTTCATGCCCCAGGACACCGGCCAGCTCCGCTTCGCTCTGAATTTGGGCCAGGGCGCCCCTGGTGATGAAAATGTAACCGCCGGGGCAGGCGAATGCGTTGACCGTGCCGCTATTCAGCACGCCGAAGAAATACGGGATATCGGGCCTCTTGCTCTCAAGCGCCACGGCCGAGCCGACGGCATTCACATAGGAGGTCAGTTCGTCATCTTTCAGGAGTCCGCCGTATTTTTCTGAAAGTGCATGTGCCATCCGAAGGCCAATCAGGCGTTCTTCCTTGTATCCAATCGGAAGCAACCCCTCGGCTGCCCCTGTCGCGGACTGGAGCATCCCCAAAACCTGGTCCACATTTTCGTCGCCTGTCCTGACCTGAATACCGGAACAGCTCGACACCCCCATCGACAATAAGGCCGAAAGCACAACAAGCGGGAAGAACGTGGATTTTTTTCGATCGTATGTGCTCATTCCGCGTACTCTCCCAGTTTTCCTTCCCGGAGGAATCGATCCAGTTGATCGTCGGTCGGCCGGTATTTTTCCATCTCGGCGCCAAAGAGGTTCACTTTCTGAATCGAGGAACGGGCCCCCCCTCCAGCGCCGGAAGCCCCTTTTTCTTCCTCGACCCCTCGGGCGGCGGCGCTGGCAGCCGTTTCAGAGGCGTCGGTTCCGCGAAAGGCCTGGCCCAGCGAAGAAAATATTCCGGATTCTCCCCCGGGTTTGGCGTCGGTAAGGCGCCGCAGGTAGATCCACCCTTCTTTGTCCTGCTTGGTTTTGACGCGGGCAAACCGGCCTTTCCGGCTCAGGACCTCAACCTCGGAGCCTCTTTTAAGAATTTGAACAATGACGGCCAACGGAGATTCCGTGGCGCGCAGTCTCGCGGTGGCAGTGCGCACATACATCGTTTCTGCCATGGCGGGAGAAACGGGGAGGGAAGCCAGGAACGCAATAGTGGCCAGCCCCGCGATAAGAACGAATTTTCGTTTCACGGCACATCACCTCCAGGGCAATCGTCCGGCGAATGAGACATCACCATACTATAATTGAGAGTGTTGATAAACTATTTCGTCGTCATGGTAAATACGCCCTGCCAGTCCTCGGGAGGGGGGGCTTCACGAAAATTTTTGCACCGTTCGAGGTAAATTTGCGATGGCCCGTCCGTGGGGTCGGTCTGGAACGCATCGTGAAATTTTTCCGCCGCATCTTCCCAGCGCCGCTCCAGATATGCCGCGTGACCTTCGAGGAAATGCCCGCGAAGCAAGGTTTGTTGTGGCGAAAGTTCCCCGCCGCGGGCCATCACTTCATACGTCCAGATGGGCGTGTCTTTTCCTTTGACGCGAAGGAGGTCAAGAACCCTCGTTTCGATGCTGTCCCCCGCGAGGCGGACGGTTTCCTCGCCGGCGATGACCCGCGTTCCGAAGGTTTTGTTGGCGCCCTCGAAGCGGCTGGCGAGGTTTACGGCGTCGCCGATAACCGTATAGTCCAT
>CAMYJL010000172.1 GCA_947258645.1 uncultured Nitrospinota bacterium | reverse complement strand
GGCGACTGGCATTTGGCGCTCGCGGCCTACAACAGCGGCGAGAACCGAATTCGCCGGGCCATGCGAAGAACGCGCCGGACAACCTACTGGGCGCTGGCGCGGACCCGCTATATTCCGAACGAAACCCGGAACTACGTCCCGAAATTCCTGGCCGGCCTGATAATCGCCAAGCACCCCGAAGTATTCGGCTTTGTCGACATCGATTATTTGAAGCCTTTGCGTTTCGAGGTGGTATCGCTCCCTCGGGGCATGAGCCTGCGCTACGCGGCCAAACTGGCTGGAATCTCCCTCAAGAAAATCGTCTCGCTCAACTCCGAGTTCCCTAGACTCTATACCCCGCCCGGGAAAGGCCACCTCCTGAGGCTCCCCCCAGGGACAGTGCCAGGGTTCCTGAAAAGGCTCGCCCGTGCGCCCAAGGAGCCCTACCCGGCCACCGGCCGCTACCGGGTTCGGCCGGGCGATACGTTCGGCACCATTGCCCGGAGATTCGGCGTTTCGCTCCAAAGCCTCATGGATCTGAATGCACACATCAATCCCAAGCGCCTGAAGATCGGCTCTCAAATCCTCCTGCCCATCCCGAGAAAGAGAGAGCGAAACAAGTCGGTCGTAGCGAAAACCAAAAGCAAGCACCGGAAATTTGCCTTTAACCACACCGTCGTTCCCGGGGAGAATGTTTGGATGATCTCCCGGCGCTACGGCGTCTCGGCCGAAGACATCCTCAGCCTGAACGGCCTGTCCGCATCCACACCAATTTACCCGGGCAAACGCCTCCGAATTCGCCGCTAATCGGACTCCATACTCCTTCTTTCGAATCACACCGCCCCGCCGGCGATCTTCCCGTTTGGCTTTCCTTGACACTGCTCCGGAGACTCCCCTAAGATTCGGGCAACGGAGAGGAGCCGCCAGTACCGACCCTCCCCTGGGTCAGCCGATTCCCTACGATTATTATTGCCGGAGTGCCCTCATATCCAATGAAACGCCTATCCTTGGGATGGACCCAAACCTTCGCCGCTCTCCTCTTCGTCGCCCTGATCGCAAATGGGTGCGTCTCACGTCCCAAGACCCAGGCGTCCCCCGGAGAACTACTCATCCTGGGACAGGAAGATTTGAAGTCCGAGCGGTTCGACGCCGCGCGAGCGGCGTTCAAACGCCTCCTCCGGGAGTATCCCGACAGCAAACACCGGCGCCAGGCGCTGCTGAACCTCGCCGACTCGTACTACAAGGGAGAAGAATACCTTGAGGCCAAGGTTCAATACTCGGAGTTCGTTCAGCTCTACCCCATCAGCCCACACACATCCAAGGCGTACTACTTTCTGGGAATGTCGGATTACAACCAGATGCGGGATTTTGATCAAGAACAATCCGCCACACGGGACGGGATCAAAAATTTCAGGGAGTTGATCAAGCGGTTCCCTAAATCCAAATATGCGGCCCAGGGCAAGGAAAAGCTGCTCTCAATGAGAAAGCGGCTCGCCGAGCACGAACTTTTCAACGCACGGTTTTACCTGAGACGGGGAAAACGAGTTTCCGCCATACCCAGGTTCAAGGATGTCGTAAAGGAATACCGCGACATTCCGGAAATTCGGGCACAGGCTATCTTCTACCTCGGCGAAAGCTACCTTCTCGAAGAAAGTTACCAAAAAGCCGGCCAAGCGTTCCGGAACCTCATCAACGACCATCCGGAAAGTCCCCTTGCCCAGACAGCCTACAACCGGCTCCTCGACCTCACGGAAAAACGATGATGACACAACAACTTCTCGTTTCTCCGGCCGCTGACATCTTCTCCAACCCTTTGGCAAGGTAAGCTCCATGGTCAAAAAGAGCCCCCCTCCCAAAAAAGCGGGAAAAACGAAGGCTAAGAAACGGGCCATCAAAAAATCACCCGTCTCGCGGAAGAAGAAAGTAGCGCCCAGATCCGCCGCCACGGAAGAGGGAAGCGGCCCGTCGGCCTCCGAAGCAAGCGAATCCACAAGCGGGCCCAGCCTGGGTGAGGATACACTTGCCATCTACCTCCAGGAGATCAGCAAATATGACCTCCTGACCCGGGAAGAAGAACACGAGCTCGCGGTCAAATCCCAAAAAGGAGATGAAGGAGCGCTCAACAAGCTCATTCGCTCCAACCTGAGATACGTTGTCAGCGTTGCGAACCGCTACAAGGGTTTCGGCCTGTCCCTCGAAGACCTCATCAACGAAGGCAATATCGGCCTCATCCATGCCATTCGCCGCTTCGACCCTGATCGTGGCGTCAAGCTTATCACCTACGCCGTCTGGTGGATTCGCCAGAGCATCATGCACTCCATCGCCGATCACACGGGGACCGTACGCCTCCCCATCAAGCAGGCGGGTCTCATGCACAAAATTAGAATCACCTACCGAAATCTTCGACAGGAGCTCGGGCGCGAGGCCACCCCAGAAGAAATCTCCGAGCGCTTGAATATAAAATCGGAAGATATCGAAAACGTCATGCGCGTATACCGCACTTATCTCTCCCTTGACGCCCCGATTTCCAAGGACGACGAAACCAGTTACATGGACATGCTCGAGGAAAAAGATGCGGTCACCGCCGAAGAAAACCTCTTCCAGCATTCGCTCGAAGAAGAGATCGAATACCTCCTCGAAGATCTGGAGCCCCGCGAGAGGGAGATTATTCGCCTCCGGTTCGGCTTCGACGGAGACCCCATGACGCTGGAAGAAATCGGACAGAAGATCGGTCTCTCCCGCGAGCGCATCCGCCAGATCGAGAAAAAAGTGATCCGGCGGTTCCGCGCCCGGGCAAAGAACAAAACCCTGCTGGATTTTCTGAGATAACCCATGCCCCAGACATCCCCGGAAGAGGTCTCAGAACACGAAAAAGCTGCGAGAACATCCCCCATGGGGTGGCGAGACTCCGCTGCGATTCTCATGGGCGAGGGAAAAAACCGCCTGACCCTCCCCACCTGGCTCACCCTGACGCGGATTTTCATGCTGCCCATTCTGGTGCTTTTCCTCCTCCAGGGGTCCGCCTTCGCCCGCCAAATTGCAGGCGCCATTTTCGCCCTGGCAGCTCTGACAGACTGGCTGGACGGCTATCTGGCCCGGACACGAGGGCTCGTATCTCCCCTCGGAGAAATTCTCGATCCCCTGGCCGACAAGCTTCTGATCATGGCCGCCCTTTTACCCCTGGTCGCCATCGGAAGGGCCGACTCATGGGTCGTGGGGATTCTCCTCGGACGCGAGTTCCTGGTGACGGCGCTGCGGGCGGTCGCTCTTAGGCACGGGCTCGTGGTCGCGGCCAACAAGATCGGAAAAACCAAGATGGGACTTGAAGTATCCGCTATTATTCTATTGATATTAGACTGGCTTCCCCCATCAGGAACTATCCTTCTCTGGATAGCCATGTTTGTGGCCGTCATTTCGGGCGTCGACTACTTTCGAAAAATCGTGAGTAAGCTGGCTTGAGTTCCGCCCACATCGCCGTATTTCTGCTGGCCGGCTTTCTGGGTTCCATCCCGTTCGGCCTGCTCGTTACGCGCGTCCTGGGCCTGGCCGATCCCCGTGACGCGGGGAGCGGGAACATCGGCGCAACCAATGTCCTTCGCACCAGCGGATGGAAATCGGGGCTCTTGACCCTCGCCGGTGACATCGCCAAGGGGGCGGCGGCCGTGGGCCTGGTCCCGGCTCTCATCACCAGCCCGCAGGGAAGCCTCTATGCCCCCGAAGTAGCGGCCCTCGGCGCTGTCCTAGGACACATGTATTCCCCCTTCACCGGATTTCGCGGGGGGAAGGGTGTGGCTACCGGCCTCGGAGTCTTTGCCTTCCTCATGCCCGCCCCGACTCTCGGAGCCGGGGTTGTCTTCCTGGCGGTCGTTGGATACACACGCTATATCTCCTCCGGCTCCATCCTGGCCGCCCTTGCTGTACCCATCGCGGGCAGTTTGATGGGCTATCCCGGAGAGACAACAGGTGCGGCCGCGCTGATCGCCGCCCTGGTGATCTGGAAGCACAAAGACAACATCCGCCGCCTTCTTCGGGGCGAAGAAATCCGGTTCGGCTCCAAAACCTGACCGAAATCACTCTCGAAACATCACCGCTCCGGCCTCCGGCGCCATCTTCGCGGGAAACCGGGGCGCATCACATTTATGGGAGTAGCTATGGTCACTGGTTGCGCGCCTTTTTTTCTTCTAGGCCTGGTGGGGGTCGCCCTAGGCAGCTGGCTTTTCGGCTCCCACTACATGGCGCGGATGACAGGGCTCGCCATCCTGACGATATTTCTCGCCTACTTCGCCCTTCTCAACTGGACGGCGCAGACCAACATCAAGAACCACAGAGCCGGCGAAGAGCCGAAATCGTCCCAGGAGTCGGGCGACCCGCACGCGGACGCCGGAGAAGAAATCCCCTTCACCGAAGAAGACCGCAGGGAATGGGCCCACTACCTCCGGACAGAGGGCCAGATTCTCTGGGTCGCCGTCACCCTCCTGATCATCGTTCTGATCACTCTTTTTATTCGAAAATAAAACAGCGCCGGAACCGGCGCCGGTCAAAGGAATGTTACCCCCGAAGTGCCCGGGCGACGGCGCGGATATGGTCGGGCGTCGTTCCGCAGCATCCGCCGAAATAGCGGGCCCCAATCTCCCGGCAGCGAAGCGCGTGGGCGGCCATTTCCTCGGGTGTCACATCGTAGACGACCGCCGAACCCTCTCGCCGGGACAGCCCCGCATTCGACTGGGCGATAACCGGAAATTTCGGCTCCTCCGAGAAAATTTTCCGCAGAATTTCCTCGTTATCCGCCGGTCCCGCACCACAGCCCACCCCAAAGGCCCGAAGCGTCATCGAACCCAGTGCGAGAATCGCATCAGCGGGCGCGAGGCCTGATGCAGTTCTTCCCCGATAGTGAAACGACATCGTGCAAAATACGGGAAGGCCGCCCGCCGAGCGTACGCCCTCCAGTGACGCCTGAACCTGCTCCACGCTCCTCATCGTCTCAAGAAAGATAAAATCCACTCCGCCCTCTGCCAGCGCCCGGCATTGCGTCGATACGCTATTCACGACATCCCGGTAGGGGAAATCCCCCGAATCCGAGGGGGGATACGCGGGCCCCACCGACCCCGCCACCAAGATCTCCCGCCCGGCACCATCCGCCACCTGACGGGCGAGGCGGGCTCCGGCCAGGTTCAGATCGCGCATCCGCTCAGCGAGGCCATATGATGCGAGACGGGGAAAATTCCCGCTAAATGTGTTCGTGCTCAGGACATCCGCCCCTGCTTCGACGTATGCCTCGTGCACAGCAAGAACCGCGTCAGGCTCGCCGGTATTGAGCCACTCGAGACAATCGTTCGGAGATTGCCCCCCGGCGATGAGCATCGTGCCCATCCCTCCGTCGCCAATCAGAATTTGCTCTCCGTCCAGAAACGCCTCCAGCAAGCCCATTCTCACCTCTCCACAATCTGTGAATTTTTGTCATATCAGGTTCGCCCGCCCAATCCGGCACGCAGGCGGGCCGCCCGCCAACGCTCCAGAAACGCCGCCAGTTCATCCGGCGGGTGAAGCCAGACACGGGCCAGCGAGGCCCTTCTCTCTTCCCGGACCAGCACGGGCAGCCCCCGCCCCTCCAGGGAGCGGAAAGCGTCTTCATCCGTCTCATCATCGCCCAGATAGGCCGCTGGCGTCCCCTCCGGAACACTCTCCAGAAGCACGTTCACGGCATCCCCCTTGTTCCATCCGGGGGCGCAAATCTCCAATCCACCGTTGAACGGAAGAATATTCAGCCCCGCCCTCCGTGCGAAGGGCTCCCAAAGGCTGTGAGCCCGGGCAAGCGACTCTTCCCCCGTTTTCTTCGGGAGCCCGCGGACGTGGAACGCAAGGGAAAACGGCTTTTCTTCCAGCCTGCCCGGAATGTCCGCACCCTCCAGCGTCTCCCTCGCTTCAGACAACCCGCGGATATGAACCTCCGAAGGCGCCACCTGGCGGACCTCGCCGCCCGCCAGGCACCGCTCTCTTCCGTGTGAACCCCAGATTTCGGGCAATGCGCCGAAATCAAGCAACGGCAGGAGCGATTCGAGGCTCCGGCCGGAGACGATGACAACGCGCGTGCTCCCCTCCTCGGCGATGGCCCGCAGGAGGGGGACCACCTCAGGATATGGGAGCGCCTCGGCCGGATCTTCCCTGAAGGGGGCCAGCGTTCCGTCATAATCGAGGAGGAGGAGCGCGTTGGATGCGTTTTCCAGCAGGGCAAAGAAACGGGCCGCCTCGTCTCCATCCAGGCCGGAGGAAGGCGCTTTGCCGGGGCTCACAATTGAATCACCCGGGAGGAACTTCCCCGCACGATGGATTGCATCAGCGTCAGGTATTCCCTGAGATGACGGGTGAGAAGAAAATTGTCACGGACAAAGACATGGGCGGTGCCGCCCATCCGGTTGCACAGTTTCGGATGCTCCAGAAGATAGCGGATGCGCATCGCCGCCCCTTCCGGCGAATTCACCAGGAAACCCGTGTGAAAATTGTGGACCTGAAGGCAGATGCCGCCGACATTTCCACCGATGACAGGCTTGGCCTTCCACATGCCCTCGGTGACCGTCAGGCCGAAGCCCTCGCGGGTGGATTTCTGGATGATGATGTTCGAGGCCCGCTGGAGGGCGTTGATCTTCCGGTGCGAATCCGGCGGAAGGTTGAGGATGTGAACATCCGGGTCATCACCTGCCGCCTTTTGCACCTGGGCCAGCACCGCCTCCCCCTCCGGGTCGTCGTCCGCGCTTCCTCCGGCCAGAACGAGCTGGGGCTTGGGCTGTGTGTGCACCTGTTGTATCGCCCGAATCACGCCGACGGGGTCCTTGAACAGATCGAACCGCGAAACCTGGGTCAGGATCGGACGGTCGGGATCCAGGCCGAATTCCTGAATCACGCCTTCCACCTCCGCTTCCGGCAACGAGCGGTTTTTCTCGCTCAGAGGATCAATGCTGGGCGCGATGAGAAACTGCGGGTGGGGCATCGAACGGGCGAACTGCGGCATCGAAAAAATGCTGGCGTCGTAGCTCTCGACCTTCGGCTCAAGGAATTTCCAAACGGGCCGGTAGGGGTGGCTGGCGTCGATGTGGCAGCGCCAGATCCATTTTCCCTTCCGGTTTGGGCACAGGGAAAGCAGGCCGGCCGGCTGCGGATCATGAATAAACACAAAATCGGCCGCCTCCAGTTTTTCCCGGAGGCTCTTGGCGTTCTTATTCTGCGCCGCCTCATAGGCGGCCATATCTTCCCCGTTGAAATCCTCATGGAACCCCTGCAGCGCA
>CAMYJL010000171.1 GCA_947258645.1 uncultured Nitrospinota bacterium | reverse complement strand
TACCCGGG
Organism: uncultured Nitrospinota bacterium; assembly: GCA_947258645.1. GTDB lineage: Bacteria > UBA8248 > UBA8248 > UBA8248 > UBA8248 > CAMYJL01. The sequence goes on along the minus strand of CAMYJL010000171.1, from coordinate 7,251 downwards.
CGGCCTGGGCCGGAGCGGATGGCCGGGATACCGCCTTTAATGGCAGAGGGCTCATCTTGCCCGCTTTCGCGGTGTCCTTTTCGAGCAGCGCCTGGTAAAAACTCGGCCGGATATGAATGCCTTCTTTTATTTCGTCATTTCCGGCCGACCGGGAGTCCTTTTGGGGAGGAGATATGCGAACCGTCGCCTTGATGGTTTTTCGTTTCGGGGCGGCGGGCGCGACTTTGGGGGATGCCAAGCGCACCGCCTTCGCCTCCGGGCCGGTTCCCCAGTCCGCGACGGCATACCCGAGGCTGAAGGAAACAGCCATCATCATGAACGCGCCCCCGAGCAGGAGGGCCGCATGGAATTTTGTGAAAGAGATGGAATACAAAGACGGATTTCTCGAGGGGCGGCCGGGCGAAAATGGCATCGTTCTAAGGTTCCGTTGGGCGGAAACCATGAGCAAGCAGGGCCATTCGAAAATGGCCCCGAAAAGGGAATTTTACTCCATCTTCCCCCTAAAAAATAGACGAAATGTAAGCCCCTGAAAGTCTACATCCGGTCCGGGGCGCTGACGCCCAACAAATCGAGCCCATTCGACAATACGGCCTGAATGCACCGGACCAGGCACAGGCGGGCACGCGTGACATCGGGTTCCTGGCCGAGAATCCGGTGCCGGTTGTAGTAAGCGTGAAAATCCTTGGCGATGGCCATCAGTTCGAATGGGATCCGGTGGGGCTCCAGCCGCTCGGCCGCCAATCTCACGACCTGGGGCCATTCGAGAATCGACTTGGCCAGCGCGTGCTCTTCGGGAAGCGAGAGCCCGCCCGCGGGAACGTCCGTCAGGGGGTCGAGCCGTTCCCCCTGCTCCTCGGCCTGCCGGAAAAGGCTGCACGTCCGGGCGTGCGCATACTGGACGTAATACACGGGGTTTTCGTTCGTCTGCTCTTTGGCGAGGTCCAGATCGAACTCCAGCGCGCTGTCCACGCTTCTCATGAGAAAAAAGAACCGGGCGGCGTCCACGCCGACTTCCCTGACAACGGTGGAGAGCTCTTCGAACTGGCCCGAGCGGGTGCTCATCTGCACGGGCTCTCCTCCCCGCCGTAAGCTGACGAACTGGACGAAGAGAACGTCCAGCCGGGCCGGATCAATTCCCTGCATTTCCAATGAAGCCCGCACGCGGGGAAGATAGCCGTGATGGTCCGCTCCCCAGATGTTGATGCAGCGATCAAACCCGCGCTGAAACTTCAGGTGATGGTAGGCGATGTCGGAAGCCAGGTAGGTGGGCCGCCCATCCTCCCGCACAACCACGCGGTCTTTCTCGTCGCCGTATTTGCTGGAGTTCAGCCACTTGGCGCCGTCTTTTTCGTAAATGCCGGAGGTGCCTTCGAGGGCGCGGATGGCCTCCTCCACCCGGTCGGGGTTCTCGAAAAGCGAAGACTCGCTGAACCACTCGTCGAAAAAGACCCGGAACTCCTCAAGGGCTCCTCTGATGTCATCGATGATAACCGCCGCGCTGGCCTGGACGGATCGCTGAAGCTCGGCCTCGGGGTCGTCCTCCCCCGAAAGGATGACTTTTTCCCGGTAACTTTCGGAGGCGGCAATCTCCCGGATGTAATCCCCCTGGTACCCATCTTCGGGGAACTCGATCTGCTCGCCCTTCGACTCGAGATACCTCAGGTAGGTGGACTTGCCGAGCATGTTCATCTGGTTGCCGAAGTCGTTGACGTAGTACTCCTGATGCACATCGAACCCGGAAGCCTTGAGGATGCGTCCCAGCGCGTCGCCCACGGCCGCGCCCCTTCCGTGACCCACGTGCAGCGGCCCGGTCGGATTGGCGCTGACGAATTCCAGCAGAACTTTCTGCCCCTTCCCCCAGTCGCTCCGGCCGTGCGCGGCCGGGTCGGCCAGGACCTCGGAGAGCCGGGAGGCCCAGAAATCGGGTTTGAGGTAAAAATTGATGAAGCCGGGCTTTTCCACCCGGACTTCCCTGAGAACACCCTCGCTGTCCTTGAGGTGTTTCTTCAGGCACTCGGCGATGATGAAGGGCGCCTTGCGCTCCGGCTTCGCGAGGAGCATCGCCAGATTGCTGGAATAATCCCCGAAACCCTCGTTCGCGGGAATTTCGATGACGATCGGGGGAACCTCCTCCGCCGAAAGCGCGCCTTCCGCCCGGGCCGAAGAGAATGCATCGCGCAACAACGAACTCAATATTTCCTTTGCCACTGTCACCTCATTGTCTTTGAAATCCGCCGGCCCTCGGATACGAACGAAGTCGGATGCGGACGAAGCCGGCTCTGGTTTCGATGGGCCTAACTCGGCTTCCTCGCCTGGGCCGGCAGCGATTTGCCCGTGTGATACGCGAGAAACGCCGAGGCCGCCCCGATGATCTCCCGGTGGAGAGAGGCGTGAATCTGGACGGAGCGAATCTTCCCGGCCTCCATCGTCATCACCTCTTTCAGAGTCTTGATGGCGCCGGCTCTGAGCCGTATCGTTTGCGCGGCGGGAAGCGGGCAGCGCCCGCACCGGAGCTCCCCCGACGCCAGATCAAGCCTCGCCGTCTCGACCCCCGGCTTTTTATCGCAAGAAAGACAATAAGTCAGCCCCGGCGCCAACCCCAGCCGGTCGAGCAAAGCCGCCATGAACAGCGCCTCGATGCTTTCGAGGTCACCGCCCCCCTCAATCGCCTCCAGCGCGGCGGAGAGCAACTCGAAATGCGCCTCCTCGCCCTCGCTCACGCCGAACACCCGATCCACCGTTTTCAGCAGACGGCCCGCAAGGGTCATGGCCTCCATATCGGACCAGAGCCGATGAAATACCGTCAGGGTCTCACAGCTTCTCAGGGTTCCCAGGTCCCCCCCCGTCCGGATCGACCATTCCGTGTGAACATGGGTGGCGGGTTCGAGGCCCACCCCGATCCGGCTTTTCGGGGATCGGGCCCCCCTGGCGACGAGCCGGAGCTTTCCGGATTTCCGGGAAAAAAGGGTGGCGATCAGGCTCGTGTTCGAATAGGGCAAAACCCCGAGCACGAGCGCCTCGTCGGCATGGATACTCATCGAAATTTCTCAGCGGCGGCCGTCATGGGCGAAAAAACACTCGAAAACCGGACAACAAGGGCAAATTCAGGCAATTCGAAAATCCCGGGCCTTGACGAATGGAGGCGGATATGGGATAGCATTCCTCACGTTTAGGGTCTTTTCCGTTTCTTTGGGTTGAGGAGGATTTTTATACACATGCCTGGCGTGAAGGTACACGACGGAGATTCCATCGACAAGGCGCTGAAACAGTTCAAAAAACAGTGCGAGAAGTCGGGAATTCTCACCGAGATCAAGAAGCGCGAATACTACGAAAAACCTAGCGTCAAGCGGAAGAGAAAGATCCTTGCCGCCCGGAAGAAGCGGATTCGGGCTCAGCGCCGCTAAATCCCCCTCCCTTTTTCGTCTCAGGATTCCATCTCGTAGCCCAGGTCGTGAAGCGCCCCGTCCCGCTGGCGCCAGTTCGGCTTCAACCGAACCTGCAGGCCGAGATACACGTCCTCGCCAAACCTTTTTTCGATTTCAAGGCGGGCCGCCTGGCCGATGGACTTCAGGCGCTCTCCCCCCTTGCCGATGATGATGCCGCGCTGGCTTTTCCTTTCCACAAAAATGGCGGCCTCGATATGAAGGCGCCCCGACTCCGGATCGTGTTCCATCTCGCTCACCTGGACGGCGACCGCATAGGGTACCTCCTGGTGAAGCTGGTGGTAGACCTGCTCGCGCACAAACTCCTCCACAAGCGATTTTTCGGATGCATCGGTGATCACGCCGGATGAGAAATACCGGGGGCCTTCCGGAAGGTGGGCCATTAGGGCGGATAGCAGGCCTTCCACGTTTGTGCCCTTCAGCGCCGAGACAGGAAAAACCTCCTCGAATCCGCCTATCCGCGAATACCGCGCGATGAGGGGGAGAAGCTTCTTTTTATCTTTCACGAGGTCCACCTTGTTCAGGACCAGGAAAAAAGGCTTCTCCGTATCGCCCAGGAGCTCCAGCGCCTGAACGTCCGCCGGCTCGTCGTGCGCGTCCGTCATGAAGAGCACAACGTCCGCGCTCGAAAAAGCCGCCTTAACCTCTTCGAGGAGAAATCGGCCCAGCTTCGAGCCCGGGCGTTCGATCCCCGGCGTGTCGAGGAAAACGGCCTGCCCCTCCGGCGTGGTGTGCACCCCGAGGAGGCGCCGCCGCGTCGTGCCGGGCTTCCGGGTGGTGATGGCGATCTTCTGGCCCAGGATTTGATTCAGGAGGGTGGATTTTCCCACGTTGGGGCGGCCGACGAGCGCGACGAAACCGGAGCGATGCCCGGGCGGGGTCGGCTCCGACGCCGGGGAGGTTCCGGCCAAAATGCCGGCGGGGTCGATTGCGCGCCCGGGAAGTTTCCTCTTCCCACCGTCGCTCATTTTACGCAAACCTCACCGCGGCGCGACGATTCCCTGAATGCCGAGTTCCCGGAGCTGGGTCGTCTCCACGGTCGCGGGAGCGCCCGTCATCAGGCACACGGCCCGTTGCGTCTTCGGGAACGCGATGACATCGCGAATGGAGGGAGAGCCCGTGAGCAGCATCGCGATCCGATCCAGTCCGAACGCAATTCCGCCGTGGGGAGGCGTTCCGTACTCCAGCGCCTCCATGAAAAACCCGAACCGCCGCCCCGCTTCGGCTTCGTCCATGCCGAGCGCCGCGAACATCTTCTGCTGCACCTCCCGCTGGTGAATCCGCTGGCTGCCGCCCCCGATCTCCGAGCCGTTCAGGACGAGGTCGTAGGCCAGCGCCCGGATCTTCCCGGGGTCCGACTCGAAAAGCGGAATGTCCCCGGGAACGGGCGCCGTGAACGGATGGTGGAGCGCGAAGAACCGCTTATCCTCCTCGTCCCATTCGAGGAGCGGAAAGTCGAGCACCCAGCAAAAGTCGAAGCGCTTTCCCGATTTTTCGGCCAGGCCCAAGCGCTCGCCGATCTCAAGCCGGAGCTGGCCGAGCACCGCGGCGCTCACCTGCGGCTTGTCCGCGACCATCATGACCAGGTCGCCCACCTGCGCGCCGATCCGCTCGCCGATTTGCTCGAGCTGCCCCTCGGCGAAAAACTTCGCGATGTTGGACTCGTACCCGCTTTCCGTCCGCTTGACCCAGGCGAGCCCGCCCGCACCCAGCTCCTGCGCGCGGGAGATGATACCGTCGATCTCTTTCCTTGAAGCCTCAGCCATTCCCGGTCCCGCCATCGCCCGGGCCGCGCCGCCTTTTTCGATCGCGGCCTTGAATACCTTGAACTCGCTCGCGGCGGCGATGTCCGAGATGGTCGCCATCTCCATCCCGAGGCGTCGGTCGGGCCGGTCCGTTCCGTAACGCTCGATGGCGTCGGAATAGGAAATCCGCTCGAAGGGCGGCGAGAGTTCGACCCCTATCGTCTCTTTCCATATTGCCGACATCAGGCCTTCCATCAGCCCGAAGAAAGACTCGCGGTTCATGAACGCGCACTCGATATCGATCTGCGTGAACTCCGGCTGGCGATCCGCCCGCAGATCCTCGTCGCGGAAACACTTGACGATCTGGTAGTAGCGGTCGAAGCCCGAGACCATCAGAATCTGCTTGAACATCTGGGGGCTCTGCGGCAGGGCGAAAAAAGCCCCCTTCTGGACCCGGCTGGGAACGAGGTAATCGCGCGCGCCCTCCGGCGTGCTCCGGGTCAGGACGGGCGTTTCGATATCGACGAATTTGTGGTCCGACAGGTAGCTCCGGATCGCATGCGTCGCCTTGTGGCGAAGGAAGAAATTTTTCTGAAGCGAGGGGCGGCGCAGGTCCAGATAGCGGTACTCCAGGCGGATGGCCTCGCTCGCGTCTGAATCGTCCTCGATCGGGAACGGCGGCGTCTTCGCCTCGCTCAGAACCTCCAGCTCCGTGATGCGGACCTCCACCGCGCCCGTCTCCAGGTTCGGATTTGCCATGCCCTCGGGCCGGGCGATCACCTGCCCCCGGAGGGCGAGCACCCACTCGCCCCGGACGCGGGCGGCCAGCGCGTGCGCCTCTTCGCTGTAGGACGGATCCGCGACCACCTGGGTCAGCCCATAGCGATCGCGCAGGTCGATGAAGATCAGTCCGCCGTGGTCCCGGCTGGAGTGCGCCCATCCCATGAGCACCACTTCGCTTCCGACGTCCGGTGCGCGAAGGTCGCCGCAGGTATGCGTGCGGCCGGAGGAAAGAAGATCGCTCAATTCGACGGCTCCCTTTTACGGCGTTTCGATTCGGCGGTTCGTCACAAGACAAGGACCGGGGAGGCCGTAACTCCCTGTTCTTTGCGCCGCGAGCCTATCATGGGGAAGATCGCCTCTCAACCGGATTTTTCGGGCCCGGCGGTCTCCGGTGAGCTTCGAACAAGGCGCGCGAGCCAGAGCGCACCGCCCACGCCGACGAACGCGGCCAGCCCCGGCGCGGCGAACGCCCAGCCCCATCTCTCCGGCAAGGCGCTTTCGGCCACGCCCGGATTCGTCACATCCAGAATCTGCCCCATCACGATCGGCGAGGTCGACCCCAGGAGGAATCCGAGGCCCGAATGAAGACCGAGGGCGGACCCCAGATGGCGGCGCGGCGAAACCTCCGTCGCCATCACGATCAGCGAGGGCGCGTCGATCGGCATCAGGACGGCCCAGAGAAGCGCAATCGCCCATATCACCGGATAGGACATGCCCGAGGCCACGCCGAGGAGAATCGCCACGCTTCCACTCAGGATCGGCGTCACGACCATCATCGAAATGTGTCCGAACCGGTCGGTCAGCCATCCCCCGGCCAGATTCGCAAAGGAAGCGATGACCAGAATCGCGGCGGCAGCCGATGCGGCATCGTTCACGGCGGCCGCGCGCTCCAGCCCCGTCCCCATCAGGGAGGAAGAGAAAAAGGCGACCACCCAAGCCCGGAAGCCGAACACCTCCGTCCGGTGCAGGACGAACAGACCGATGATCACCCACACCGCCAGCGGCAGCCGGGGGAGTTCGAAGCGGACCTTGCTCTCTCCCTGGGGCGGTGGCAGGCGCGGGATGACGAACCCCGCCCAGACGACCCCCGCCGCCGACCCGACGGAACCGATGGCGAACGAAGTCCGCCAGTCGAAATATCCAAGAAGCGCTCCGGTGGCGAACAGCGAGGTCGCCACGCCGAAGGAGTAGGCGAATGTGAAAAACGACATGGCGAACGCCTTGCGTGAGGGCGGCGCATGGTCCGCCACCATCCGGACCCCGCTGGAATACACACCGGA
>CAMYJL010000170.1 GCA_947258645.1 uncultured Nitrospinota bacterium | reverse complement strand
CCGTTGTAGAAATTCCGGTGGGTGCCGTCACCGCCCGTCTCCCAGTGGGCGATTCGCCTGGGCGCGCCCGGGTCGGCCGCCACGTCCCAGATATAAATGCCCTCGGCCTCGGGCGGATCGTCCGGGCGGGGGCCCCAGCCGGCGGGAATCTTCTCCATCGAGGTGATGAGCAGGCCGTCGGCCACCTGCACCTGACGCGTCCAGGTGTTGTCGGGGCCCTCGATCCAGTTCAGGTGCCGGGGGTCTTCCGGGTCGGTCACGTCGAGGACCGTCCAGCCGCTCTGCCAGAAGGTCGAGAGATAGAGATAGAAGCGCTCGTTCACCTCCTGCAAGGCGATCTTGAACGCGGGGCGGTTTTCCAGATCGTGGTACCCGACCAGCTCGATGTTCTCGGCGGAGATCGCCGGGGGCGCATTCGATACCGTCATGTCATGAGTCCTTTCGGGGTTTCACCGGCGGGAGGCGAGTCCCGCCGCGCCGTTGGTTAGGGTTTGGACAGCTGCGCGCGCACCTCGTCGGCGTCCGCGGCCTTGTTGTAGTCCTGGTTCATGGTCCCGTCTCCGACGGGGCTTTTCACCTGGAAGAAAACCGCCGGGCCCTCGACGATGACGACGCCGTGGCGCTCGTTGCGGGGGATGTGAACAAGGTCGCCGCGCCCGATAATGCGCGTCTCATCCCCGAGGATCATGTTCATCTTCCCATCCATCACGAGGATGAACTGCTCTTCGTTGGGATGATAATGAGGCGGCGGGCCGCCCCCCACCTGATAGGTGATCATTCCCGCCTTCATCAGCTCGCCCGCCACGGTCTGCATGACGGCCTCGCCCATAGCGACATTGACCTTTTCCAACTCGGATATTTTATAGAATGGCAAGATGCGCTCCCCCTCTGGAAGTCCCTTGGATAACTGTCGTTTGGATACGGGAAGTTTCCCAGTTCCGGCGGGAGATGACAAGAACGCCCCGGCTTGCGGCGGAACGGAAGACAAACCAACCGGCTGCGCGGCATATTCCATATCCGGCGCCATCGAATCAGGGGTGATGTCCGAAAACGAGAGGGGAGAATCGGAGGTGTTCGATTTTGCTGCGGCTCAGTTTCTCGCGACCACCGGGCGGCCGCCGTCGCCGACGATGGTGAAAGGCGCCCAGAAGATGGGGTGCGCATAGGAGAAGACCGTCTTGCCCGTTGCCTCGTCCACATAGCCCTTCCCGTCGAGCAGGCCCAGCATGGCCCGGCGGAGGACGGCGGCGCGCGGGCGGCGCGGCGCGCGGGCCTGGCGCACGAACAGATCGGTCATGAGACGCCTGGCCGAGGTCGATTCCACCGGCCAGCTGCTCATCAGGAGCGCCCGGGCGCCCGCGTAGAAAAACGCCCGCCCCAGGGACGAGAGCGCCTTCGCCTCCGGCACTTTTCCGTTCGCGTCTCCAAAGGCGGGCAGCACCACCCAGTCCGCGTTCAGCCGGAGGCCCAGAACCTCGTCCATCGTCAGGAGGCCGTCGCTTTCCCCCCCGGCCGCGCCGGGATGCGAAAGCGCGAGCGCCGGCTGGGTCAGGCCGTTCAGATCTCCGGGCAGGAGGCCGTGGGTCGCAAAGAGCACGACTTTCCGGTTCGCGAGGTCCATCGTTTTGAGCATGTCTTCGCTGGCCCGTCTCCCGAGATAGATGTCGCGGATCGGGTCCGCCCTCAGGGCGCGCGCGACGCTTCGCACCTCGTCTGCCGTCTCGGGAATGTAGGAAAGGTCCGGAAGACGAAGCGAATTCAGATCGCGGGTCTTGCGAAGGCTTCGCCATGCCAGCGGGAGATCAAGGCTGAGCGCCCGATCGTCCTCCCGGCTGGCCACTTTCTTTTTCCCGACGACCGGTTGATTGACCATCCGGGGCCGGTCGCCGCCGAAGGAGGGGGCGCCGAATCCGATGAAAGGATGCCGCCCGGCGCTTCCCGCCCGTCTGGACCTCAGGCTCTCCAGCGCGGCCACCGAGGGGAGCATCGTCACCGACGCCCGCCGCACCAGCCAGGGAACCTTCCGGTAGCCGGAGAAAAGGGGGCCCTTCGCGCGGCCCATCCGCACCAATTTTGTGGGAAGCGCCGCGAAAGGCAGGTGTCCCAGAGCGCCGTGGGTCACGATGAACAGGCCTTCCGCGCGCTGCCAGCCCTTCCGGACAGGCGCGAGGAGCGTCTTGTACAGTTCGTAGCCCAGCTCCAGATTGTAGGCGGGAACGTCTTTCAGGACCGCGGCATCCGTGTGAAGGGCCCGGCGAAGTTCGATCACGGCCGGTTCGATTTGCCAGCGGCCCGGCGCCTTGGCGGAAAAAACCACCCTCCCCTTTTTCGGAATCGCCCAGATGTAAATTCGCTCCTGTCCCATGTAGATCGAGACCAGCGCCTCGCCCGGCCGGAGGGCCGAGCGCGCCTGCCGCACCGTGGACGCCCGGGGGTGCGTCAGCCGCGCATAGGCGGGGAAGCGCCGCGCGATCCGCCCGGCAATTCTCGACCGATCGGCGCGCAGCCGGGCGATCTTCGCCCGAAGCGTCTCGATGACAAACGGGTTTTGCTGATTGGCCGGAACGCTGATCGCATTCGCGAGCAAATCGGTCAGAGCGCTGATCCGCACCTGCACGCTTTGTTTCTGGTTCGCGAACCGGGCGAGCTCGGGATCTTTCACCGCCGCCGCCGAAGCCGCGGGGCGCATCGCCCGCTGCAGGCCGAGGTTCCGGACCAGACTGGCCAGGCGGAACGCCTCTTCCGCCACCTGCTTGCCGCCGCCCCGGTTCAGCGGCGTTCGGAAGACCCCGGCCAAAAAACCGATGAAGGACTCCATGATCAGATCCAGCCACGGCTCCCGGGCCGCACCAAATGCGCCACCCTCCTCGGCATCGGCCGCCCGCCGGAAAAGAAGCGGGATGGCCCGGCCAAATTCCAGGCTGGCGCGCTCCCGCGCGCCCGATCGCATATAGGCCGCGCCCAGGACGCCCCGGATCATCGCCGTCTCGAAATGATCCTCACCCAACAGGAGGGCGCTGCGCTCCCCGGCGGCGCGCAATACCCCGGCCGCGTGTTCGGGCCGCTCGGCCACCATCATCGCCATCGCCAGATTGAGGTTGCCCACGAAAAACTTCTGGTAGGCGGCGGGATCGTTCTCCAGTCCTTTCCGGAGCGCTTCGTAGTGCGCCAGGGCCTCGTGCCACCTTCCCTGCGCCGCGATCGCGTCGGCCAGCGTCATCTTCGCCTGGATCGTGGGGAGAGACAGGCGCGCCCCATCCACCTTGCGGAATATTCTGAGATTGAGCCGGGCGAGCAATTCCGCCTCAGCGTAGCGGCGTTGCGCGGACAGGATCCCGATCAGACCCTGAATCGCCGAGACCGTCTCAAACGAATACCGCCCCTCGGTGTCCAGGGCGTGGCGGACGATTCGCCGCGCTTCGGCTTCCGCCTCGACGAGACGGCCCTGCCGCCTGAAATTTTCCATCCGGAAGCCGACGAATATCCTGAAAGTGATCTCGCGGCTCTTGAGATCGCCGCCCATTCCCTTCGGCCATTTTTTATATGAGGCGTACAGGCGGACAGCCTCGCTGAGAAGCGGCTCCGCCTCGGCCGTCCGGCCCTTGAGATCGAGCAATCTGCCCTGGGCCGCCGCCAAATGGGCCGTCCAGTATTTCTGCGCCTCCCGGCTGGACCATTTCCAGGAGGGGGATTCGGCAAACAGGTTCTCGGCCCGCCGAAGGGCTTCCCCCGCCGCCACCAGATCGCCCGTCTCCGCCGAAAGGCGCGCGAGAGCGGCGCTCCATACGAGTTCTTTTTCCTTTTTCCCCTGAAGGTCGATCGCCTTGCGGAGGAAATCGATCCCCCTCGCGTGGTGGCCCGTTCGGACCTCGGCGGCGCCGAGCAGGTGGATGGTCTGAATCTTCCGGCTGCTCAAAGAGGAGCGCTCGCCGTGATGCCGGACCGCCCGGCGGTAATTCTCTACCACCTCGCGGAAGCGGCCGAGATCACGCGCCGCCCGCGCCCGCCGCAGGAAAAACCGGGACAGCGTCCTGCTGTTTTTCGTCTGGGGCGGCGGCCGGTCGGCCAGAGCTCGCGTCCGGGCGAGCGATTTCCGATCTCCCTTTTTCGCGCGTCCGACCTCGGTCAAAATATCGTGAATGTTCCGGGGAGGCGGCACGAACGAAGGAACTCCGGCCGTACGGGCGCCCTCATCTCCCTGTGGCACATTCACAGCCTGAGTTGCCTCAGGAGACTTGGCCGAACGAACTTCCGAGCAGGAGACAAGAAGGGGCAAAGCGAGAACAAGAACGGGGACGCAGAGCCGCCGGGGCCAGCCGCGGCGACAAACACCGGTTTTTTGGCCCGTCGAAGCGCACCGCGCTTCCCGAATCTCTTCGATTCCGAACTGGCGAGATGAAACGCGCATCAAATTGGATGACCGTTCGGTGATGCAGAGGCTGGCACCGGGGCCCCTCCGCCCCGTGACAAATTTATTCTCGCAATTTCATTTTCGAATTACAAGAAAAATGCCCCGTCCGAATCGGAGCGGGGCATTTTTTGATCCAACGAAACGCGCATTGTCTTTCAGAAATTTCACAACGCGTCATCATTTTGACAACAAACACGCGCGCGCCAAAAACAAGACGGTGGAGAGAGCGTTACGCGTTCACCGCCCGGTGGGTCGGGTCCATCCTGACCGCGCGGCTGCACGCGAACACCGTGCATCCGACCGGGTATTCGTAGGGGCCGTGCGCGTTCCCCGCGCCGCCGCCATAGACGTAATCCCCGGGTTTCAGCACCTTGCCGTCCACGTGCATCTCGCCTTCGAGGACGAAAATGCTGTGATACTGATCGTGCTCGTGGCGGGGCTCGACGTAGCCGGGCGGAAACCGGACGAACTTCTCCGCCCGTTCCGACACTTCGTCATGGCCCTCGCGGATCACCTTGATCTCCACCCCCTCGGGGAGGCCCAGAATTTTCGACCCGTCCTGCCATTCCAGCTCGTCCGTGTTGATCGCGAAAAAGTTCCCGATATAGGCCATATCAATACCCCTTCGTCAGATCGGTCCCGCGCTCCGACTGCGGATTGCGGTGAATCTGGTTCATCTTCTCCGCCCGGCTGCACGAAAACACCGTGCAACCGACGGGGTAATGAAAAGGCCCGTGCTGCTCGCCGGGCCCGCCGAAGACGAAATCGCCGGGCTTGAGGATTTTTCCGTGGACGTGCATCTCGCCCTCGATCACGAGCGTGCTGTGGAGATGATCGTGGATGTGGAGCGGCTCGGTGTATCCGGCGGGGAACCTGACGAACTTGTCCACGCGCTCCGAGACGCCGTCCGAACCTTCGGCGACAATCTTCACCTCGACGCCCGGCGGAAGACCGATCACCCGGGTTCCGTCCTCCCACTCCAGATCGTCGGTGCAGACCGCCAGAAACTTCTCCGCTGGCTTCATTCGGGAATCCTCCTTTTTGATATAGAGGGTGAAATCCTGACCCGGATTGTCTATAGCATCGTCATGGCGCGGGCGCGGAGAGAATGCGCCATCTCGTCCGCGTGCATGAAGCTCGTCATGTCGCGGACGTAGCGCTCCATCGGCGCCTCGGTCATGTACCCCGCCCCGCCCCAGACCTCCATGGAGCGGCGCGCGACCCTTTCGCAGCATTCGGAGATGAACACCCGGGCCAAAACGTCGTCCCGGGATTCGGTCCCCCCCGGCCGGGAGGCGGCCCAGGCCGACGCCTGAAGAAGGCGGCGCGAGGCGTTCATCTCGGCCACGTTTTCGCACAGCATGAAGCCCACGGTCTGGTGTTCGATGATGGGCACACCGCCCTGCACGCGCTGGCGGGCATGCTCCAGGGCGGCCTCGTGGGCCCTTCGTGCCGTCCCCAGCGCCGCCGCGCACGGGAGAATCCAGAAGAGGGGCTGAACGCGCTGCTCCCACTCATCCCATCCTCCCGCCGGAACCAGACGATGATCTTCGGAAATCCGGCCGTTTTCGAAAAGAAGGTCCACGTCCTGGCGGGAGCGCATCCCCATGTTGTCGTAAAAGCGGGCGGTCTTCACGCCGTCCATGCCGGGCGCGCCGAGGAGAAACAACGCTCGCGGCGATTCGAGGGAGATCAGGCAACCCTTCGCCGCATCGCCATTCGCGACGTGTGGAACCGCGCCGCTGATCGACCAGCCCTCCCCGTCGCGCTCCGCCCGGACGGGGGCCGGCTCCCCTCCGCCATCATAGGGCGGCCGGTCCTCCGGCTTGGGCTCCGCCGGGATATGGACGGTTGTCAGGTGCGCCGAGCCGTCTTCGAGAAAGTCTCCGAGGAGGCGCGCATATTCCTCCCTGCCGCAGAGGCGCTCCACCGCCAGCGAGACGCACCAGTCCAGCGCAAACGTCGTAGCGATACCGAGATCGCCCCAGCCGAGTTCCTCGCCCACAAAGCAGAGGGTGAGCGGGTCGGCCCCGCCCCCGCCCTTTTCTTCGGGCGCGGCCAGCGTGCGGAGACCCAGCCGGCTCCCCTTCTCCAGAAGCTCATGGGGAAAGCGCTTCGAAGGGTCCTTCTCCCGATCGATCTCTTCGACGATCGGGTGAATTTCCTTTTGCGCGAACTCGTTCGCCATCCGCTGGAGCGCCAGATGGGTTTCTTCCGGGGCAAAGTCCATGCCCGAGATCCGAATGGAAAAAGAGTTAGTCGATCAGTCCCACGCTCCGGAGGTCGCTCTCCAGCTCTTTTTTCTCGCCCGCGGTCAGCGGAATCATCGGAGCGCGCGAGGGGCCGCCGGCCATTCCCATCAGGTCCATCCACGCCTTGAGCGCCGGAATCGGAAACGCACCGCGCGACCAGGGGCCCCAGATCCATTTCTCGGAGACGCGGCGGATCGGGTTCATCGCCTCGTTCGCCGTCCAGGCCTCCTCGAGGTTCCCCTCGTCGATGAGGTCGGTGTATCTCTGCATCCTGAGGTTGCCCTTGCGCTGGTAGAGGAAGGGGTCGGGGCCGCTCATGAAGGTCTGCTGCTTCAGGTAGGCGTGGTTGTAGAACCACGGGGTTTCCATCGGGTCGCTCACGACGATGTCGTCGCCCACGGCGGTGCGCACCTCGTCGCAGTGGTACTTGGGCTGGGCGTTCTTGATGCAGCAGATGGTCTCGTTCTCGTCCACGAGCGCCTTGACGAGTTGCGGCGTGAGGGAGTAGCCCGTCGCGCCCGTGTTGAAGAGCGAGACGCCGAGGTCGGTGTTGTCGCAGACCTCTTTAAAGAAGGCCCGCACGCGCTCGGGGTGGCCCTGGGCACCGAGGTAGGGGTTGGCCAGGATGGCGTAGGTCGCGCCCGCCTTGGAGGCCGCGTTGGTGAGCTCGATGGCTTCCTTCACGGAGGTGTGGCCCGTGTGGGCGATGATGGGAACCTCGCCCGCCTCGTCGCAGGCGATCTCCTGGCCGCGCAGGCGCTCTTCCTTGGTCAGGCACCAGAACTCGCCGATCATCCCGCCGACGAAGAAACCCTTGATGTTCAGGTTGTCGATGTAGTGGCGAAGGTCGGCCCGGAAGGCGTCCTCGTCGATGTTGTCGTTCTCGTCGATGGGATAGGGGATCGCGGCCCAGATTCCCTTCATGTTTTCCTTGCAGTAGGCCCTGGCGTCGGACTTTTTGTAAGATGGCATTTCTTCTCCTTAATGTCAGGTGAAACGAAAGTTGAGCTCGTTATCGGCTTACCATTCCTCTTCCCCCTCTCCCGCCAGGAGAGGAGCGGCTTTCAGCTTCACGGCCTCGTTCGTCCCGAAACCGTGCAGATAGCTCAGCACATCGCGCCAGCATTTTTCCGGCGTGGGCCGGTCATCGTGATAGACGTCGCCCGTTTTGCCCCATATCTCCATCGCCATGCGGCACACCTTGATGCCCGCATCCGAGGCGAAAACCTTGGACATGAGGCGGCGCTTGGAGTCGTCGGTCGGCCGGTCGCCGTGCCAGGCGGCGGAATAGAGAAACGTCCGCGACGCCTCGATGAGCATGTACATCTCGGTCAGGGCCATCCGGGCCCACTGCTCGGAGAAAAGGCCCGTGCGGCGGGCGGCGCCGAGGGCCAGATCATAGGCGAGACGTGAAGGGCCCATCACGGGGATGAGCGCTCCGCTCACCATGCGCCGCAGGATGGCGAGCCCGCCGTTCCATTCGCCGAAGAGGTTTTCGGCCGGCACGCGGCAATCCTGAAGAACGAGTTCGCCGTTCTGGAGCAGGCGCCGGCCGAGCTTGCTGTGCGCCTCGCCGATAGTGAACCCCGCCGTATCACGCGGCACGAGAAAACAGGTGAGCCCTTCGCTCATTTTTTTCTCGGGGGCCGTGCGCGCGAAGATGAAGTAGTACTTGGCAAGACCGCCGTTCGAGATGTAGTGCTTCGTGCCGTTCAGAACGTAGCTGTCCCCATCCTCCCGGGCCGACATGCGCGGGCCCGCGCCCGGCTCGTCGTACATCAGGAAGGTGTCGGTCCCGCTCTGGGGTTCGGTGGTGGCGAGGGCGAGAAGCGCCCTGGTGTCGTTCAGGAAATCGTCGAGATAGCGGTCGCGCTGATCCGGCGTGGTCTCGTCGGTCAGGAGCCGGGTGAATTTGTAGGTCTGATCCAGCGACACGGCGACGCCCAGATCGCCATAGGCGATCTCTTCGGTCACCATCGCCTGGAGCAGGTGGCGCGCGCCGAAGCCGCCGTATTTCTTCGGGACGGTGAGCGTCCGCAGGCCCGCCGCGTCGATCTTCTCGATGATCTCCCAGGGATAGGCCTGATCGGGCGGATAGTTGCGATCGCGCTCGGCCGCGATGGGCAGAATGTCCCGCCGCGCAATCTCGCGCGCGAGGCCCACCATTTTGGCTTCTTCGGGGGACAGATCCGGCTGCAATGTTCGCTCCGCCGATTGATGAAATTCCGCGCAACCGCCTGATCGGGATGTGCTTCGAATAATATCTATTCGGATTTCGCCCGGATAGTAGGCGAATTTCGAGCCGGCGTCACCCGGCCCGGGCCACCCCGGCCTCTTTCTTCAAAAGGTCCGAAATGGCGGCCGTCTTCTTGACAACTGTCGCAGTCATCTTCGATCGCTGTTGTACGGACAATCCGGTCGAGGGCAGGGACGCCAGAAAGGCCGCTATCATCTCCCCTCGCAGGTTCAGGATGGGAGCGGCCACGCTGAGGACACCGGGAATGTGCTCGCCATCGCTCACGGCGTATCCCTTTTCCCGGACAACATCCAGCTCCTGCAAAAAGTCGTCTTCCTCCGCAATCGATCTCTCGGTGTACCGGCCCAGTCCGTGATTTTCGATCATCATCTTGACTTCCGAAGCGGGAAGGAAAGCGGCAAAAAGCTTCCCCCCCGCGCCGAAATCCCAGGGCCGCCTCGCACCCGCAGGGGAGTGCACCCGCAAGACACCGGAACTTTCGATGGAATCGATGATGACGATATCGTCTCCATCCCGCACCCGGATGGAAACGGCGGCCTTCGTCTCGTCCGCCACCTCCTGCATCAGCGGACGCGCCTCGGGCGTCAGGCTGAAATGGCGGGCAGCGACGATTCCCAGGTCATAGGCCCGAATCCCCAGCGAGTATTTCTGGCTTTTCGGATCCTTCCGGAGGAAGCCGACATCCTCAAGCGTCTTGACCGCCCGATGGACGCGGCTCTTGTGAAGGCCCATCTCCCGGGAAATTTCGGTAATCCCCCACTCACACCGCACGTCCGAGAACAGACCCAGAATTTCGAGCCCCCGGCGGAGGCCCTCTGATCGAGCGCCAGCTCTCACGTTCTCTCCATTGGAACAGCTGTTCTTCATATGCTCCAAAGTATAAAGCCAGACGATACTTGTCAACGCATCCCCCGGATCGGGGGCCGGCGGTTCCCGGATTTCCGCTCTCCTGCTAGGATGCCCGCCCATCCGAAGTGGAATTTCACCCGGCAGGAGGGTTTGTGCGCCCCATCCGAAGTTTTCTGTTCAGCCCGGCCATTCGCCCCGAGATGATGGAAAAAGCCCCGCGCTCGGGAGCGGACGCCCTGATATTCGATCTCGAGGACTCGGTCCCCGCCCATCTCAGGGCCGAGGCGCGGGAACATGCCGCAGAAGCATTGCGCCGCGAGGGGAATCCGCCGGTCTTCGTCCGGGTGAACCACCCCGCCACCGGCGAGATGGAGGCCGACCTCCAGGCGGCCGTCTCGGACAATCTTTTCGGCGTCATCCTTCCCAAGGTGGAAACGGACGGGGAAGTCGCCCGTCTCGATAGCGTCCTCTCGGCGCTCGAAGCGCGCGCCGGTCTCGCCCCCGGATCGGTGATCGTTCTCCCCCTCCTCGAAAGCTGCCGGGGTCTCCATTTCGCCTACAAGATCGCCACCGCATCGCCGAGGGTCGAGGGCATGGTCTTCTCGAGCGGAGAAGAAGGCGACTTCATGGTGGACATCGGGGGAAACTGGACGCCCGAGGGAGAGGTCTTTCTCTACCCGAGGAGCAAGCTCGTCTGCGAAACCCGGGCGGCGGGCCTCGACTCGCCCATCGACGGCGTTTTCATGAACCTGAACGAAGAGGCCGCGCTGCTGCGCGAGTGCCGGCTCGCGAGGAACATGGGCTTCACCGGGAAGATGGCCATTCACCCGAAACAGATTCCGGTGATTCATTCGGTCTTCACCCCTTCCGAGGAAGAGGTGGAATACAGCCGGGGCCTCATCGAAGCGTTCCGCGCCGCCGAGGCGGAGGGAAAGGCGGCCATCACCTTCCGGGGCATGATGGTCGACTACGCGAACCTCAAACGGGCCGAGCGCACCCTCGCTCTCGTTGACAACTTACAAACACAATAAAACAAGGCACTTGCAATGAATTCCTCATCATCTCTCTCACGTTTTTTCCGGCCCGCCTCGATCGCCATCGTGGGGCTCTCCGCCGACAGGGCCAAGCACGGCCAGCGGGTTCTCGCCTTTCTCCGGAAATTCGGTTTCAAGGGCCCCATCTGGGGAGTTCACCCGAAGACACCGCCGGTCGAGGGCGCCGAGATGTTCCCCTCGCTCAGGGAAGTCCCCGGCTCGCCGGACGCCGTGGTACTCGCCGTCCCGCCCCCCGCCATCCCGGAGGTTCTGGAGCAGGCGGTCGAGCGCGGCGCGGGCGGGGCCATTCTCTTCAGCGGCGGCTTCGCCGAGACGGGCGATGAGGGAGCCGCCCTGCAGACCCGAATCCGCGACATCGCGCGAGATGGAGGCGTCCGCCTGCTGGGGCCGAACTCATCCGGCGTCATCCACCCGGCGGCGGGGACGGTGATGAGCTTCCTCACCTGCCTCGAGCGGCCCTCGGATCAGATTCGCTCCGGTCCGGTCGGGCTCGTCACCCAGAGCGGCGGAACAGGGAGCTTCATCTACAACCTCGCGGCCGAGCGCGGCGGCGGGCTCGCGATTTCCATCTCCACCGGGAATGAGCCCGACATCGAGCTGGGTGAGGCGTTCGCCTGGCTGGTGGCGCATCCGGACGTGAAAGCCATCGCGCTTCTTCTCGAGATGGTCCGGAACGGGCCGCGATTCATCGAGGCGGCGCGGGCGGCTCTCGCGGCGGGAAAGCCGGTCATCGCCTGCAAGATCGGGCGCAGCGAGAGCGGGCAGCGCATCATGCGAACCCATACCGCCGCGCTCGCCGGATCGATGCGGACATATGAAGCTGTCTTCCATGCCCTCGGCATCACCATGACCCGCACCCCGGCGGAGCTCTACGAAGTCGCCGAGGTCATGGCGCGCTCGGCGGTTCCATCGGGCGAGGGCGTGGGCATTGTCACGCATTCGGGCGGTGCGGCGGTCATGCTGGCCGACCGGGCCGAGGAGCTGGGGATTTCGATTCCGCCGACCTCGGAAAACCTTCAGCAACGCCTCGCGCCCTACCTCCAGATGGGCGCGGCGGGAAACCCGGCCGACCTGGGCGGCATCGTTGGGGGGCCGGAGCGCTACACCGAGGTGATCCGCTGTTTTCTCGATGAGCCCGCCTACGACCTCGTGATCCCCGTCTCGACGCCCCACCCTTCCGCGCACTCGGCGGGCCGCGCCCGCGATCTGGTGAAGCTCGCCCGGGAGGTGGAAAAGCCGCTCCCCCATCTCTGGCTGGCAGGGGATCTGGGAAAAGAGGGACTGGACATTCTCCGGGAAGAAAACATGCCCGCCGCGGAAAACGCGGACAGCCTCCTCCGTGCCGTGGGCGGTCTCATCCGGCTCGGAAAACTCAGGCGCGGGGAGGGCCAGGCCGAGGATATCTGGCCCAACCCTTCCATCCTCAATCAGATAGAAGCGATGCAGGAGCCCGACATCTACGTGGACCTCTCCGAGGCCGCGAGCAAATGGCTCCTCCGGGAGATGGGGTTTCCCGTCGTATCTGGCGAACTCGCCGAGAGCGAAGACGAAGCGGCAGGCGCCGCCGAGAAAATCGGCTTTCCCGTCGTTCTCAAGGCCGCCTCGCCGGACATCCCTCACAAGACCGAGGCCGACGCAATCCGCCTGGACCTCCGGAGCGAAGAGGAAGTCCGGCGGGCCTGGAACGAGGTCATGGAAAACGCCCAGGCGTATGCCCCCGACGCACGGATCGAGGGCGCGCTTGTGGAGGCGTTCGCGCCCGGAACAGAGATCATTCTGGGCATCCTGCAGGATGAGACATTCGGCCCGATGGTCCTGATCGGAAGCGGGGGCGTCATCGCCGAGGCGATGGAAGACGCCGCCCTCGGCCTCGCGCCCGTTTCGGAAGACGACGCCGCGCGGATGATCGAATCCTTGCGCGGAAGATCGCTCCTCCAGGGCTTCCGGGGAACGCCCCCGGCGGATGAGCCGGCGCTCGCCAAACTCGCGGCGAATCTTTCACAGGTCGCCGCCGCCTATCGCGATCAGATTGAGGAGATGGACCTGAATCCGGTCGTTTTCTCCGGGGGCGAATGGCGCATCGCGGATGCGATCATCACCCTCCGCCCGGGGAAATAGACACCCGGAACTGTATCTACTCTCTGGGGTCTTGCCCGGCCCGGCCTGTTTCCCTCAACTCACAATCTCCCCCGTCCCCGCCCATCTTCTGAAAATCGATACGGCAATGAGCATGAGGAAGGCCTGCACGAGGGAGTAGGCCGCCACATGGGGCAGGGGCGAATCCTCCAGCAGAACGAACAGGGCGATGGACATCACCTCGTTTCCTTCCGAAAACAGAAGGATGGAAGAGTTCAGCTCCCGCATGAAAATCATGAACAGCGTGAGCCACGCGGCGATCGCGCCGGACTTGATCAGCGGCCAGCTGATCCGGACGAGCGTGCGCAGCCAGGTCGCCCCGCACATTCGGGACGACTGCTCCAGCTCCTCGCTGATGGAGATGAAGACGGCCGAGGTCGTCCGCACCGAGACCGGCAGAAACCGGGTCACGTAGGCGAGCATCATGATCCAGATCGTCCCGTAGATGGGCGTTTTGATGTAGGCCACGAGAATCCCCATCGCGAAAACGATGCCGGGGACGCTCACGGGAAGGTTGACGAAAAAATCGAGGACCGAGCGGCCCCGGCCCGTGGTCCGCACCAGCACGTAGGAGAGAACGATGGAGAGCGCGACGGCGATCGTCGCGCCCACCGTCGCCAGGAAAAAGCTGTTCGTGATCGCGTCCCTGGTGAGCGGGAAATCGAAGATCACCCATTTATAATTGCCGAGAGTGACCCGGGCGGGGTCGAAATACCCGTACCAGGAATGCGAGATCGAGACGAGAAACAACACGCCGAGGGGGAGCACCGTCCCGATCAGAAGGTAGAATAGGTTGTAGCCGAAGGTGACCCAGCGCCAGCGGCCGAGATCGATCTGCGCGGGCCGGAACCCCTTGCCCGTCACGGTCGTGAAGTCGCGCTTGGCGATGTATTTTCGCTGGAAGATGATCAGCGAAACCGTCATCACGAACAGGATCATCCCGATCGCGGAGGCGAGGTTGAAACTCCCTTCC
>CAMYJL010000169.1 GCA_947258645.1 uncultured Nitrospinota bacterium | reverse complement strand
CCCGGCACATCCGGGACGATAATCGTGGGTTCGATCGAGAAGATCATGCCTGACTCGAGGCGAACGGACTCACCCGTGACGGCCGGGTCGCCCAGCGTGGGAGGCTCCCATCCCGAGACGCCGATGCTGTGCCCGAGCACTGTGGCCAAAGCGTAATCGGCGAATCCGTGCTTTTCGTAAACCCGTGCGGCGGCTTCCTGAAGATCCTCGCTTGTGCTACCCGGGCGCATGGCTTCGACAACGGCCTGGAGCGTTTCATGGACCGCCCGATAAATGGCTTTTTGGTCGCTGTTTCCCTCGCCGCAAACAACTGTTCTGGTCGCTTCGGCGAACATGCCATGAAAGCAGCCGCCGAAGTCCATGAAAACAAGCTCTCCCGCGCGGACGATCCGCTCGGAAGCGAATCGGGCGAGAGGCGCCAGATGATCTCCGCTAGCCACGATGGAGCTGCACTGCGGGGTTTCCATCCCGAGTTCATAGAGGGCTTTGATCGCCTCGCCGAGGATTTCGCATTCGCGGCGCCCCACCTGAACGGCTTTGACGGCGCGGTCAAAGCCGATGTCCACGCAGGCCGACGCGATCCGCATGAGCTTGATTTCTTCTTCAGTTTTGATAAGCCGCAACCTGCGCAGATAAGTGTCGCAATCGACGAACTCAACACCGGGAAGCGCCTTCTTAAATTCCTCGAGAATATAAAGGTAGGTTACGTCCAGCCCCACTTTTCCACCCGAAAAACTGCAGTCTTCAAGGGCTTTTCTCACTGTGGGAACGGCCCTTTTGACGATCACCGGGTCCTCGAGCGGAGGGAGAAGCCGCATCCTGTCCTCGGGTATCCAGTACATCGTAGCGCGCCGATGGGCATAGTCTCCACCGTTCACGAAGCAGACGGGCTCTTGTTGCCCACGGACCATGAGCGCGGCATTTCGCAGTTGTACATAGGGGAACCACAGAGGGCGAAGACCTGTCAGGTAGCGGATACTTTCGTGCTTGAGGAGAAAGATTGCGTCCAATCCTTCTTTTTCCATTCCTGCCCGGATTTTTTCCACGCGCTCCGAGCGGAGGCGGTCAAAGTCAACCCGGCGGGCGTAGTCGGTTTCAAAATACATGGGCGTCTCCTTGTCGGCACGATGTTATGCGAACTGGGGCAGAACGTGCCGTGCGTAAAGATCGATGGCCCGCCGGGCCGCCGCGAGATCGTAGGGCATGATATGAAGAATGATGTAGCGGGCACCCGCCTCGACATAGCGCCAGACGCCGGCGGCGCACTCCTCGGACGAGCCGAGAACGATCACGCCCCGCTCTTCCATGTCCTCGAGAGCGAAGTCGCTCCAGTCGCGCCGTTTGCGCATCAGGGCGCAACCTTCGAGCGCCTCCCGGCGCTCCTCGGCGATGGAAGTCAGAAACGTTATTGCCGGCGTAATGGCGTTGGCGTCTCGCCCAGCCCCTTCGGCGCGACTGCGGATGTCCTCGATCTTTTCCTTGTAAACCTGGGGCGTGAAGCCCTTGTAGTGCTGCGCCGCCGGGCACCAGCCGTCTCCGACGCGACCCACCAGATCCCGGATAGTCGCGCCTCCGCCGCCAAACCACAGCGGCGGTCTCGGCTTTTGCCAGGGTTTCGGCCAGAAAGGCGCTTGGGAGAGTCGGTAATGGTCGCCCGAATAATCCACCCAGTTTTTCTCGGTGAATAGTCTCTGTATCACTTCCACGCCTTCCCGAAGTTTTTGCGCCCGGACGCTGAAAGCCTCATCGAAGTGGAAGCCAAAGCTTTCGAACTCGGGGCGGTTCCATCCCGTGCCCAGTCCCAGAATGAGCCTGCCCTCCGAAATTCGGTCTACGGTGGCGGCATGCTTGGCGATAAGGACGGGATTGCGTAGGGCGACGGGGCTCACCAGGGGCCCTAGCCAGAGCCTCGTTGTCGAGGCGGCCAGGCCAGCCAAAACGGTCCAGCACTCGAGAATATCGGGCTGGCCACCCACCACCCGGCTGCCGTAGATGCGCTCCGTTTGCATGTACAAGTGGTCCACCACATGGACGCCGGCGAAGCCCGCGGCGGCTGCATCCTGGGCCACCTCGAGAAACTCTCCCCATCTGGTGTCGGGACCCTGTCCGTAAGTTTGCAGCAACAGGGCGAAGCGTACCGGGCTGTCGCCCGTGGGGAGGGGGATGGGTTCAGTCATGAGATCTCCATGTGAAAATGGCAATTATAATGGGAAAGAATTATTAGAAACTGGAATTATGAGGCGACGCTCCCCCTTTTTCAAATTCTGGCCTATTCACCCTTCCTCGGGTAGCGCATCTCACGAGGATGGCCATCAAGTGTACTGAAAGACACCTCTGAGGCAGCTCCTCTAGCCTTGCCTTGGCAGCCAGGTACCCATAATCAGTTCTGCTCAAAGAGGCTGTTAAAGTTGGCATGAATAAATAAATATGAGTCAAATCTCTCGGATCCCTAGGGGAGGAAGGATTTGTAGGTTTGAGGTTATCAAAAAGGAGTGCCCCCCTAAATTGGCCAGAGGAACTGAGTAGCTCTTACAGGGTGAGTTCGCCGCGAACGATCAGCTACATATTGAATAGAGCGAAAATATGAGTAATGTTCAGCTAGCTTAGGTGTACAATTCGGATGAATTTTGGCCAAAATTAGCAATTCGCCATGCACAAGTATCCAGGAACCTGCATAGTTTTTGGAACGATTTTTCCGGCATTTTTCCGCCTCTATCGTAGAATGCTCAATCCGGCATCAGAGCACGGCTAAATCCCCTTGTGACTCATTACGACGATCAGCGTGGGTGGCGGCAGTTTCCTTTTGGTGACGTGAAGCCGCCCCCGCTCCAGTTTTTTGACGCGCCGGGCGCCGCGGAGAAATCGCCGCAAAAGGCTTTCGTCATCCCAGTAATGCATCGGAATCGCAATGTGAGGCCGGATTTGCTCGACAAGCTTTCTTGCCCCGTCGGGCCCCACGGCAAACGTCCCTCCAATTGGAACCATGACGACATGAATCTTTCCAAGGCGGCGGAGTTGAGAGGGGGTCAGCGCCTCGGCGACATCCCCCAAGTGAGCGATGCAGAGGGTTCCTATTTCATAGACAAACGCAGAACCTTTCGTGCGCATCTCGTACGTTCGCTGCGTTACAGGTACATTGTATATGAGAACGTCCCCCACCTTCTTCTGGACTTTCGCCCACTCTTCCCCGTCACCGCCAAGACCCCTGAGGACGAGGGGATTCCCGGAGGCGATATCGACTGAGTTGTGATGGGGGTGCTCCCTTCCCACCGTCACGGCATGTGGCCGGACGACGGGTACCCGCATACCCATCTCCGGCCCGAAGGGATCGGCGATGACCCGGGTCCCGCCGGGCGAGACGAGTCGGAAAAATGAATGACCGAACCATTCTATCGAAATGCGCGAGGGCGGCGCGCTCTTGACCGGAACGGCACGAAAATTCCGGGGCGCGTTCACCAGATCGGGAGCGCACCGCGCATGGACGGCGGCAGGAAAAATCAGGCCCGCAAGAGTGGCAACCACGAAAAACCGGAGGAAGATTCTCATCACATTCTCACTCGAGACCTGTGCATGGCGAATTAAGAATTCGCCATGCACAACCTGAAATAGAGCCTGGGCGATGTCCATGGCAGAGATTTTGCCACGCTCAAGCCCATCAAGCGACCTTCTTAAGCTATTCAACCCAGGTGGGATCCACTTTTTTCGGAGCACAGGCCAATTTCAATAAGCTCGAGTTTTCGGGAGGCACAATTCATTTTACGGAGTACGGCTCGGTTTAGAAAGGCTCGGGCCGAATGATGGCATCCAATAGATAAGGTTTTCCTGAAGCGAGCGCCTCGCCTATCCCATTTTTCAGTTCATCCGGCGTGGTAGCTCTCCGCGCTGAAACTCCCATTGACTCCGCAAGCTTCAGAAAATCCAGCCGAGGTTCATCTAGATCCATTGCTACAAACCGGTGGAACTCTTTCGTTCTGCCGTCAAGTCTCAGGACTCGCTCTTTTAGAATGCGATAACTCCGATTGTTCGCAATGACAAATACGGCTCCCACGCCGTATTTAGCCGCGGTCCAAAGTGTCTGATTCGTATACATGGAAGAGCCATCTCCTGAAATACATACCACCGGACGATCCGGCATGCCGATTTTCAACCCCAATGCCATCGGCAACCCATTCCCAATGGCGCCTCCTTTGCGGCCGTAGTAGTAAGCCGCTTTTTCAGCCGCGGCCTGACGCATCCTGGGGCCAGTTGATGTAAAAGCCTCATCAACGATGGCGACCCCCTTTGGAACAGCCTCCCCAATAGCCGCGCGAAAAGAAGAAAGAGGCATACCCTCGGCAGTATTCTCGTCGTTCGAATTGGCCTCCGGGATCATTTTCTGTTTCGAATTTATGATTTCATTCTCGACTCTTTCCCGGCGCTCTGAGGCCCGCCGTCGTTCGTCATCGTTCTGCGAGGAGATTACTTCGTTCAGAAGCGGTTCCAACGTTTCCCGGGGATCTCCGAAGAGAGATACATCCACTGAAAAGTTTTTTCCGATCTCCCAAGGATCCAAATCCAGATGAATAACTTTGGCGCCTTCCGGAAGAGGTCGGACGTCCTGCCACGAAGAAAAAAGGAACGCTTCGGTCCCCACTAGAAAAATGACATCGCTCCCCACAAGACGTTCACCGAAGGGTCGTGGCACGATCGGCAACCTTCCCGCATACAGGGAATGATCCAATGGGAATCCCCTCCGACTCGGCAGGTTTTCTTCGAACACCTTCGCCCCGATCTGTTCCGCCAGGCGAGCCAGAACCTCATCGGCTCCTGAGCGAGCAGCCTCCGAACCAGCAATGATGACTGGCTTCTTCGCTTTGGCCAGCAGAGCAGCAGTTCGTCGAATTGATTCAGGAGTTGCCGAAAATCGTGTATCTATCCGAACGGATCGGTTTTGAAGGCCTTTTGCAGGTGCCAGAACAACATCCCCCGGAAAAGACAGAAACACTGGCCCGGCTGGAGGGGTCAAGGCGACCTTGATGGCGCGCCGGACGGCCTGCTCCAATTCTTCCACACGGCGTACTTCATAGGCCCACTTGGTGAGGGGCTCGGCCATGCGAACCAAATCTTCACTCAAGATGATCTCATGGAACTGACCTCCCTCGGGCTGATTTCCGGCCGTGACGAGGAGAGGGGTCCGGGCGCGTTTGGCATTATAGAGTAGGCCCATTGCGTTTCCGAGCCCAGGCGCGGCGTGAAGGCTCAAAACACCGATCTCCCCCGTAGCGAGAGCGTACCCTTCGCCTACGCCGACAGCGACGCTTTCATGAAGGCAAAGAACATAAGTTAGACGATTCTCGTTTACGAGAGCATCCATGAAAGGAAGTTCTGTTGAACCGGGGTTTCCAAAAATATATTGAACACCTTCATCGATAAGCGTCTCCATAAATAAAGCGGTGCCGTTATATGTGTTCATGCATGACCCCCTTTAACTTGATAAGAACCGACGAATTGAATTTGCGATGAAAAGATGCGGGAACGCAAATTTTTCATTTCGACCCCCGCCGCGTACACAACCCGTTCGAATTCCACGCGGGTTTTCATTGTCCCGCCGGATTACTGCAACCCGCATCGATTCCATCTGGCGTTCATTATGAAAACACCGGACAAAACCGTTGGCGCTTGCCCGCCCAGGCAAGCCTGCCCGACCAATTTTGCCTGGAAATCGAATTGCAACAGCCTGCTTCAGACACCATTTGCTGTCTGATTCGAAATCGTGAGAGTCGATTTGACAAATTATGCGGGATTATAAATAGTTTATTTTTAAATAAAAAGAATAACTGTTCTTACTATTGGAACAGGAGTCAAATTGTCCCTGATACCTATACCGAAAATGACAAGGTCGTATTTTTCTACACGCGGACGTAGAATTGGAAAATAGGGTTTTCAAGGGATGCCCTCCCGTTTTGGTACCGTCTGGCGCTGGAGGTGCATGGGGGGATGGGCTACATGCGCGAATGCCCCATCGAGAAGTACCTCCGCGACGTGATCTCGTTCCTCCACGGCGCCGGGAACAACCACATCTTCCGGATCAAGATCAGCTCGCGAATCACCGGCCTGCCGCTCGACTAGAGGCGGACCGCAACGGGGAATTTTATTCAGGCAAGCCTGCAAATTCCGGCCACCGCCGCTTTGAGGGGAGGAAACGAGATGGAATACACGAAGAGTGAAGCCAAGGCATACTGCAAAGAGAAGATGACGGGCGTCTGGGCCGCGCTGACGACCCCCTACACCGCATCGGGAGAGGTGGATGAGGAAGGCCTGCGCACCATCGTGCGGACCTGCATCGACGATCTCAAGATCGACGGGTTTTTCTGCAACGGCCTGATGGGGGAGTACTGGTCGCTCTCCCCCCAGGAGCGCAAGCGCGTCCAGCACATCGTCTGCGAGGAGAGCCGGGGGAAGGCCCAGACCATCCCCCACACCCCCCACATCAACATCAGCGAGGCCGTCGAGCTGACCAAGCACGCCGAGGAGGTCGGGGCCGACTACGCCATCATGATCAACCCCATCTACGGCGCGCACGACGACGACGAGATATTCCTCTACTTCAAGACCATCTGCGATCAGGTCGACATCGGCCTCTCGCTCTTCAATCAGCCCAAGTCCGGCACCACGCTGAGCCCCGAGCTCATCGAGCGCCTCGTCAGCCTGGACAACATCTGCTGCATCAAGAACGCCGTCCCCAGCATGGCGCACCAGAGCGAGGTGCGCGCCCGGGTGGGGGACGAGATCGTCGTCTGCGACCCGGACGAGGAGCGCTTCCTCGTGAGCTACGCCCATCTGGGGATGCAGGTGCACATGTCCTCGCCGTGTCCCTATCTCTACCAGGTGCCGGGCTACACGCCGATCCGCGACTACTACGAAGCGGCGAAGGCGGGCGACATGGCCAGAGCCTCGGAGATCAACTACTCGCTCGAGCCGCTCCGCGCGGTTCGGAAAAAGTACTTCACCACGGGCCCCAACGGCCGCACGACGGCCTACATCAAGGAGTGGACCGAGGCGCTCGGCCTGCCGGCCGGCGGGGTGCGCCCCCCGGTCGTCTCGCTGACGGACAAGGAAAAGCGCGAGTTCCGAAAGGACCTCGAGGCGACCGGCCTGCTCGATAAGGTGAAAAAGTAGATCGAGGGGCGCGGAGGTCATCTTTTGACGGAGCCCGATCGGGGATGATCTCCGGTCGGGATGAAAAACCGTGAATCGGCGGGGAGACGATGAAAGAATTCGTGGTGGCGGTCTCCCTCACCGCCGCGTTCCTGCTCGCGC
>CAMYJL010000168.1 GCA_947258645.1 uncultured Nitrospinota bacterium | reverse complement strand
CGCCATCCGAACCTCGCGCAGGGCGGCGTCGACTTCCTGATCCCCGAGCACGCCCCGGGAGCGTAAGTCTTTGAAAATGAACCCCAAACGATCTCGAAGCCCTTCAAACACCGTCCACGCTCCTTCTCACCCGGCACGACCGGGACCATCGTTCCAAGGGCCGCGCAAGGTCCTAAAACCTTCAAAAACATGTCTTTTTACGTGATAGCCGGATTCACTGCAAGAGGATGGAACGATCCCAAAAATTCAGCCGTTTCCCCGGATATCGCGGATGGCCTGCCTGTAGTCCTCGGCCCCGAACACGGCGGAACCAGCCACGAGCACCTCGGCCCCCGCCTCGCGCACCCGGGCGGCGTTGTCCGCCTTGACCCCGCCGTCCACCTCCAGGAGGACAGAGAGGCCCTCCGCCTCGATCTTCCGGCGGACGGTGCGGATGCGATCCAGGGCGCCGGGAATGAACTTCTGCCCTGCGAATCCGGGGTTTACGCTCATCACCAGCACCATGTCCACCTCGCCCAGAACGGGATCGAGTGCGCCAAGTGATGTTCCGGGGTTCAACGTGACCCCCACCCCCGCCCCGAGCGAGCGGATATTCTGCAATGTCCGATGAACATGCCGGGGAGCCTCTACGTGAACAGTCAAGATATCGGCCCCAGCCTCGACGAATTCTTCCAGGTAGCGATCCGGATCCGCGATCATCAAGTGGACATCCAGCACGGCATCCGGCCACGCCCTTCGCGCCGCCTGAACGCCTAGGGGCCCGACCGAAATGTTCGGGACGAAATGACCGTCCATCACGTCAAAGTGAAGCCAGTCCGCGCCGGCATCTTTCACCGCAACAATTTCCTCGGCCATCTTTTCGAATTGACAGGCCAGCAACGATGGCGCCACTCGCACGCGGCCGGGCGTCATGTCCGGTTTCGGCATTTCGATGGATTCCTAGTGATCCTGTTCTTCAATGAGTTCACCATCGAGATAGATTCGCGCTCTTGTTCTTCCTTTAGCGGAGATAAGCAAATTTATCTCCTCGCCCGAGCTGACTTCGCGGGAAAGCGCGTCTTTTTTCTCACCACCGGTCTCAAGCTCGATTCGAAGCTGGCGGCGTGACCGGCCGGGTGGAACCCGGTACCGGAGAACGGTGAAATTGCCCTCGATCTGCCCCGAACCGCGCGCCACATCGACATGTACCCGGTTCCCCGCCAAGACGCGCTGGCCCGGCTGCGGAATTTGACCCACAACGGTCCCCCGCCGTGCTCCTTCCCGATCAACGTAACGGACACGCCCCACCGACAAACCCACTTGGCGCACTTTATCAAGAGCGGAGTTGACCTTCTCCCCGATGAGCGAGGGCATGGCATACGCCCTCTCTTGAGGGCCCTGACTTACCAGAAGCACCACTTGCTCCCCCCTGGCGACACTTTCACCTACATGCGGCCAGGCACCGAGCACTTCGTCCACACGCCGGCTGGAATCGTACACCCGCTCCACGGATCCAACCCGCAGGCCATTAAGTCGAATCAGGGTTTCGGCCCGGCTGAGATCCTCCCCGACCACGCTTGGAACTTTGACGTTCCGAGCCCCTCTGCTGATAACGATCGAAACAGTGCGATCTTTTCGGATGCGGCGGCCACCGGCGGGCAACTGACTGAGAATATGATTCTGGGGGACCTTATCGCTAAAAGCCCATCCGCTGACCTCGAGCGGCACCCCGCGCTCGCTGAGCTGCTCGAGCGCCCGGACGACATCCTGGCCAACCATGTGGGGCAAAAACACGCCCTCTCCGCCGCGGAAGATATAAAGCCCCCCCAAGCCGCTCAAGCCACCCACGGCAAACAGGAGGACGCCCATAAAAAACCCTCTAAAAACCGTTCGAATCATTTATCCCCTGCTTCGCGCCGCCAGCGGACGGCAAAAAAACCGTCCAGGCCGGAGCGGTCTTCGGGACGAAGGCGGAGCACGCCGTCCTTCCCCACAAATTTCCGCGCCGGAGGAGGCAAAAATTCTGTGCCCGCATCACGGAAAAAACCCGAATGATTCATTGCCTCCGCCACTCGTTCGGTCTCTTCCGGTTCGTTGGAGCAGACGGCATAGGTCAGATGACCACCTGGGCGGACGGTCAGGGCGGCGTTTTTGAGCAGTTCCAACTGAAGCCGTCCATGACGCGCCAGCTCTTCCTCCCGGAGCCGCCATCGGGCATCCGGATGGCGGCGGAGCACTCCGAGTCCCGAGCACGGCGCATCCACGAGGACGGAATCAAATACATCTCCAAATGAGGGTTTCCCGGCGCTCATGGCCAGAACCTCCACCGGAGCCTTGATTCTAGCACAATTGGCCCTGAGCCGCGTGAGGCGGCTGATGGCGATATCCGCCGCGACGACCTTGCCTTCCGGGCCCGCCATCCACGACATCACCGCCGTTTTCCCTCCGGGCGCCGCGCAGGCATCCAGCACCCGATCCCCGGGTTTCACGCCGACAAACCGGGCGGCGAGACTTGACGCTTCGTCCTGGGCGATGAAGGCGCCCTCGGCGTAAGGAGCGGTATCGGAAAAAGAGACGTGCCGATTCCCGGGAGAGGTCTCCATCCACAGACAATCGGGATCGATGCGGCCCGCCGATGTGGCCACGCCTTCTTCACGAAATCGTGCCGCGAGGGAAGCGGCGTCAGTCAGAACGGGATTCACCCGGAACACGACCGGTCCCTCGGCGTTGTTCGCCTCGCAGCGCGCGCGCGCAGCTTCGGGGCCGATGGACGCAATCCACCGCTGGACGAGCCATCGGGGGTGCGACTCCCAGACAGTCAGACGATCTTCGAGCGCTGCCGGGGGGTCGAAGGGGCGCTGCGATACTTTCCTCAATACCGCGTTGACGAGCCCTTTCGCCCACTTCTCGTTTTTCCGCCCGGCGAGCTCGACGGAAGTATTCACCGCCCCGTGGACGGGCACGCGATCCAGAAAAAGAAGCTGATATGTCCCGAGACGAAGCGCCGTCCGAACGCCGGGAGACAAGCGATCCGGCGGCTCCGTCAGGAATATTTCGAAGGCGGCGTCCAGGCGGTTCCGCCACCTCAATACGCCATAGACGAGTTCCCTGAAAAAGGCGCGATCTCTGGAGTCGAATTCGGAGGAGGCAAATCGGCCGATCAGATCTTCGGCGTTCCGGGGTGAACGGTGGAAATCGAGAAGAGCGGCATGGGCGGCGCGGCGGACGGGATCGGTCCCCGACGGCCGGGCGGGGCGTTTGTTCTGCCGAGACGCGGGCGTCCCCTGGTTTCCCGGCGAGGGCTTCTGGCCGGATTTCATTCCGGCTCACCCAGGCGGCCCCCGGCGGGAACCGGATGGCCCCGCAGAAAATCTTCTACGGCCATGCGACGGCGGCCGGGCGGCTGAACTTCCAGCAGAATGAGATCGCCGGACCCGGTCCTGACGCGGAGGCCCCTGCCCTCGGCGCAATCGCCCTCTCCGAGTACTTCTCCCGGAACGGCGCTTCGGCCCGGGTCGGAGTCAATCGGGAAAGCCCGCCAGACTCGAGCGGGGTCGCGTCCCACCCCGGGCATTTCCGTTTCAGCCACGGGCAAGGGACGGAGCCCCCGCACCCGCCGAACGAGTTCATCCGCGATCTGCGACCAGTCGAGCGGCGCTTCGCTTTTGGATAATTTTTCGGCGTAACTCACCCGGGATTCATCCTGCGGGGTTTCCGAAACCTCTCCGCGCTCCAACCCTTGCAGGGTATCAATGATGAGGGGAGCACCCGCGGCGGCCAGCTTGTCGTGCAATTCCTCGGACGTATCGCGCGGACCGATGGGCACGGCCAGTGAGGCCATGACCGGCCCGGCATCCAGCTTTTGCACGACACGCATGACACAGACGCCGCACACCTCATCCCCCGCCAGCACTGCACGCTGGATAGGAGCCGCGCCCCGCCAGCGGGGCAACATGGAGGCATGCAGATTCACCACACCAAGCCTCGGTGCGGCAAGAAATTTCCTCGAGAGTATCTGCCCGTAAGCCACCACCACAACCGCATCCGGAGAAAACGGAAGAATGTCGGACGCGCGGATGCGTTCCGGCTGATGAATCTCAAGACCGAATTCAAGAGCCCGTTTTTTGACAGGGGGCGGAGTGAGCTTCCGGCCCCGGCCCGCCGGGCGATCGGGCTGAGTAAATACCGCCGGTATTTCAACCGCAGAGGATGCGATGGCCTCAAGGGTCGGGACGGCAAATTCCGGCGTCCCGAGAAAAACAACACGCATGAAAAACCTCTCAAAAGGATCAAACCCGCCTTCTCAAGATTCGCCGGGGAAACCCCGCAAAAGACAAAAGGGAAGTTAATCAATTATGCGGGATGAGACAAACCAGATCGGTTTCGAAGAAACTGAAAGGGTTTACCGAGAAGCGGGTGACGGAGGGACCGGCGTCATTTTGGCGCGCTTTTTCAATCGGCGCTTGACCAGTTCTCTCTTCACCCGGTTCAAATGATCCAGAATCAGCTTGCCGTCCAGATGTTCGATCTCGTGCTGGAGGACGCGGCCGAGCCGATCCTGGGCGTCCAGAACAATCTCTTTTCCCTTGAGGTTCAGCGCCCGGACGCGGACGCGCTTGAAGCGTTGCACCTTTTCGAGCACTTCCGGAAGGGAGAGACAGCCTTCTTCCGACTCGAATTGTTCTCCGTCGAGAACTTCCACCTCGGGATTCACCAGGACATGAAGCTGCGCGGGGTCCTGCCCCACCGACAGATCCACGACGATGAGGCGAATGGACTCTCCCACCTGGGGAGCGGCGAGGCCCACCCCCGGCGCACGGTGCATGGCTTCAGCCATACCAGCCGCCAGATCGCGCACCCGGTCATCGATCTCCTCTACGGGCAGGCACTTTTCTCTCAGAATGGGGTCTGGATAGGTACGAATCCGGAGTTCCGGCATGGGGAAGCTCAGTCCTTTTGCATCGAAGAAGGATATTCAGACTCCACAGAAAACCCGTCCTCTTCCTCTTCATTTCTCTTCTGGCCACTCAACACATCGTCCGCCGCCTGAAAGCATATCTGCGCCGAAAACCCCCGGCCCTGCAAAAACCGAAGCAGCCGGTCCCTGAGCTTATCTTTCCCTCCAAGGCTCTTCAACTTTTTTTCGGCCGCGCGGCGGGCGTGCTCAAGCTCAGCCTCGCCTTCATAGGCCTGCGAGATGGTATCTTCAATAATGGAATCGGAAAGCCCCAGACGCTTGAGCTCCTGCGCCATCGATCGTCGGCCCATGGGGCGGGTTCTGACGCGCCGGTTCACCCAGCTCCGGGCGGCCTCGGCGTCGTTGAGATACCCCATCGACTCCAGACGGTCCAGCAGTGCTTCAATTCGATCATTCGGGAAACTTCGCTGGCGCAACTTCCGGTGGAGCTCGGCGCGCGGATGCGAGCGAATCGCCAGAATACGAAGCGCCGACGCCTCCATCCGCTCAGAGATGGAGGCGTCGTTTTCTTTTCGGATTTGTTTTTTATTTTCCGAACTCAAGCGCGGAGCCCTTTGGCCGGATATGGCGACACGGGATTATCCTTAACGCGGCGTGGTGGCCTTGGCCTCGGCTTTCATGTTCTCCTCCGCCTTTTGTCCGCCTTCCGGCCCAAGGTTTTCGATCTTGATCGCCGAGCGCACGCGCTCCTCGATCTCGCTGTAAATATCGGCGTTTCCCTTCAGGAACTGCTTGACGTTTTCGCGCCCCTGGCCAATGCGCTCTTCTCCGAAGGAATACCAAGCACCCGATTTCACGACGATTCCCTTCTCCACGGAAAGATCCAGGACATCGCCTTCTTTCGAAACACCGGCCCCGAACATGATGTCGAATTCCGCCGTACGGAAGGGTGGCGCAATCTTGTTCTTCACCACCCGCACACGCGTTCGGTTGCCGACGTTTTCATCTCCGTTCTTGATGGCGGCGATGCGGCGGATATCGAGCCGAACCGATGCATAGAACTTCAGGGCATTACCGCCCGAGGTGGTTTCCGGGTTTCCGAACATCACGCCGATTTTCATCCGGATCTGATTGATGAAAATGAAGCAGGTATTGCTCCGGTGGACGACGCCCGTCAGCTTTCGCAGCGCCTGGCTCATCAAACGCGCCTGGAGGCCCACGTGATGGTCTCCCATCTCCCCGTCGAGCTCCGCCTTCGGGACAAGCGCCGCCACGGAGTCAATGACGATAACATCCATCGAACCGCTGCTCGCAAGGATTTCGGAGATCTCCAGCGCCTGCTCGCCCGAGTCCGGCTGGGAGACCACAAGATTGTCCGTCTGGACACCCAGCGCCTTGGCGTAAGTCGGATCGAGAGCGTGCTCCGCATCGATGAAGGCAGCCATTCCCCCCCGCTTTTGCGCCTCGGCGATAATCTGCAGCGCGATGGTCGTTTTACCGGAAGACTCCGGGCCGAATATCTCCACGATCCGTCCACGGGGAACGCCGCCGACTCCCAACGCGGCGTCGAGAGATACCGAGCCTGTCGAGATGGACGGGATAGCATCCAGATTGGGCCCGTCGCCCAGCCGCATGATCGATCCCTTGCCAAACTGGCGGTTGATCTGTGTAAACGCCATGTCCAACGACTTCTCGCGGCGTTCTTTTTCCTTGGGCTCCTGCGACGAAGTCGACGGAGATCCGTTCTTCTGGCTCATCGAAATGGCTCCTCATTAGAAGGGATCGCATGAGATCGGACGGACGCGATCAATTTAAGTGATTTGATTCTCGGCCCGCAACGTCCACACACCCTGCAGACTGGCCCTGCCTGCGAGACGGGGGGTAACATCTCACCTTCACGGCGCGAAATTTCGCACCTCCTTCAGGAAACCCTGTTTTTTCGCCCCCAACGTCCCGTTTCACATTTTCATGATTAAGTCATTGATTAAAAATATGTTCAGTCGATTCCGGGCTGATTTCGTAAATACATTTCGATATCTATACGGCATAAACAACACGAAAGTCAAGCCGGAAATTCCAATTCCGGAAAATTTTTAACTCCGGGAGAATCATTGACGACACCCCCTTTTTCCGGAAAGGTCGCCCTTCCTGCCCGGTGGAATCGGGAAATTTCCAAAAAATAACCGCGAAAACACCCCAAAATTGAAATTATGACCTCCTATTTCAAAACACGGCGGATTATCCGCTGATGTTTCATTGTTCTTTATATATGGAGGAGGAAACCTCTTTTTTGAGGAAATATATCCGGGCATCTGCCTCTCGTTCCCCTGCTTTCGAGGAGAAATGACGCCATGACAGGTCAATCACAAGCCCAGGTCGGAGGAATCACAAGACAAGATCACCACATATACGAAGAAGGGATGACGAGCGGAGCCATTGGGGCGGCAACTATCGCCCTGTGGTTTTTTATTGTCGAC
>CAMYJL010000167.1 GCA_947258645.1 uncultured Nitrospinota bacterium | reverse complement strand
CAGCCGCAGCCGCGGGGAAGAAGCGAATTAGTTGAGCGCCCCCTTCTCCTTGTAAAATCGAACGGCGCCCGGGTGCAGCGCGGCGCCGAGGCCCTTGCTGGCCGTTTTCGGATTCCATTTCTTGTAAACCTTGTGGACGCCGCCGAGGAACTTCTGGTTCTCGGCGATGATCTTGAGCGTGTTGTACACCACGCCCGGGTCCATTTTAGCGGTGGTCAGGAGGACGCCATTCGCCCCCACGGACGATGTTTCCTGGTCGATGCCCTTGTAAATTCCGCCCGGAATCTTGCAGGGAGAGAAGCCGGCGCTTACAAGCATCTTCTTCGCGTCATCCTCCAGTTTGAGAAACCGGAGGTTGCGCCCGAGTGCCGCCTGGATTCCGGCGCCGTTCGGATCGCCCGAGTTGTGAAAGTAAAAATCGATCTGACTCGAGCGAATCTGCCGCGACATGCCGTTCACGCCCGCGAAAGACAGCTTGAAGCCGCGCTTCTGGAGCTTTTTGTAGCTGGAACCGTAGTGTTGGACGAGGAGCCGGGTGATGTACTCCGTGCTCGTCCCCTTCTTTGCCGGCCCGACCTTGAGCGGCTTCTTGGAGTTGACGATGTCCTTCCAGGAGCGGATACCCGCGTCCATCATGTCCTTCGCGGCGTACTGGTGGTAGCAGGACTGCCAGAACTTGGCGATACCGCGCAGGTTCGGATACTTCTTCTTGAAGGGCACCTTGCCCGCCGTGGCGTTCGCTATGAAGTTCGAGAACGAATAGCCGATGTCGCCGCCGCCGCCGCCGATGCGGGCGGGGTTCGCCCGGCCGCCGCCGGGGACGACGCTGAACTTGAAGTCCTTCGCCTTGCGGTTGACGATGTCGGCCAGGCCCGCTCCGAGGCGGCCCATCGTGCCACCGAGGCTGCCGACCACGAGCGAATACTGCTTGGGCGCGCTCTCGGCCACCGATGCGGCGAAGAGCGATGCGGCCATGACGAATACTGCCCCAACGATGATCATTTTTTTCATGATTCGTCTCCCTATGAATCGAATAACACTCACCACTCCGCCCTGACCGGGGTCGGCTCATTGATGAACCTCATGTACCCCGGAGTTATGCGGCAATCGCCGCTCATTCCTAATTCCCCATCATCGGCCCACGATTCGGCCGTGTTTTTCAAATGGGATTCGTCAAATTTAGCAGAAATCGCCAAGTGAGACACCTGTGCATGGCGAATTGCTAATTCGACCGATATCAATTGACCCGAGTTTTCGGGAGGCACAAATCTGAAACATGATTCGCAATATTTGAAAATCTGAAATGAAGTGCTTGTGCGTGCAGTCCCGAGCGAACCCCTCTCCCCAAATTCCCTGTTTAGCAGGGAAAATACTGGGAATTTTTCAATTTTGAGCTCTAAATTCGCCCGAATTTCATCGGAATTCCTTTAATTTCAATGCATCCGAAGAAATCCTTCCAAAAACGGAACAGAGAATAACGGGGAATTAACAGGGAAATGATACTTGGATCGACCTTCAATCCCACAATTAGGTATTGGCCACCCACAGGGATCTACTTTTTTCGGAGCACAGTGAATTCTGGATGACAGAAATTTTCCAACTCCTTTGACAAAATGCGTTCTGAACACGACATTTGAGACTTGAGTGTACCGTTTTGATTGCCCTCCCTTTTTCTCCTCACCCTCTCCGAAAATGAAATGTGTTTAGGCTGTGCGTGTCGAATTACTGATTCGCCACGCACAGGACGCCTCACCCCAAATCCAATCTCCGAGGACGGGTCCGGCGATGCAAAAGTATATTATCCACCGGTGTCTTCAGTCGATCATCGTCCTCAAAGGCGTCCTGATTCTCGTCTTCCTCATTTTGCACGTCACCGGCGATCCCGCCATGATGATGCTCCCGCCGGACGCGGACGAACTCACCTACGAGACTCTTCGAAAGCAGCTGCAGCTGGATGACCCCTTCCTCGTCCAGTACGGCCGCTTCTTTATGGGGGTCATGCGCGGTGACTTCGGGAACTCCCTGCTTCATGAGGTTCCGGCCCTCACGCTTGTGCTCTCCCACATGCCCGCCACGCTGGAGCTGGCTCTGGGGGCGCTGGTGGTGTCGCTCTTCATCTCCCTCCCGGCCGGTGTCCTCGCGGCGGTCAAGAGGGAGACATTTTACGACTACAGCAGCATGGGGGTGGCCCTCCTCGGGCAGTCGGCGCCTCGGTTCTGGCTGGGTCTGATGTTCATTCTCTTCCTCAGCGTCTACCTGGACCTTTTCCCGGTCTCGGGGAGGGGCACGATTCGGCACCTCATTCTGCCCGCCTTCGCGACCGGGCTCTACTCCACGGCGCGGATCACGCGCATGGTTCGCTCCGGGATGCTCGAGGTCCTGAACCAGGACTATATACGTACCGCCCGCAGCAAGGGCGTCGTGGAGAGAGGGATCGTGCTGCGCCACGCATTAAAGAACGCTTCTATCCCGGTGGTCACGCTGGTGGGGATGGAGCTCGGCATCCTGCTCGGCGGCACGGTCGTGATCGAGACCGTTTTTGCCTGGCCGGGGGTGGGCCGCTTGACGGTTCAGGCCATCCACAACAGCGACTTTCCGGTGGTGGAGGCCGCCATATTCCTGCTGGCGGCCATCTTCGTTTTCGTGAATTTGGTGGTGGACCTCATTTACGCGTACCTGGATCCCCGGATCAGTTACGGTTGAGGCGATCATGAGCCAGGCCGAGGTCATAGCAGCCGACGATATCGAAGATATCATCCCGGCCCCAACCTTTTGGCAGGATGCCTCGAGGAGCCTCATTCGGCGCAAGCCCGCGCTTCTGGGGTTCATCATCGTTGTCGTGGTCATCGGTTGCGCGGTCTTCGCCCCTCTTCTCGCCCCGTACGATCCGCTCGCCCAGGATCCGATTCGCTACCTCAAGCCGCCCGGCTGGAGTTCCGGGGAGGGAATGACCCCTCACTGGATGGGAACCGATTTCGTCGGCCGGGACATCCTGAGCCGCGTCATCTACGGAACCCGTGTCTCGCTCGCGGTGGGATTCGCGGCCGTGGCGCTGAGCGGCCTGATCGGTCTGACTGTGGCGCTCCTGGCCGGCTACTACGGAGGGTGGGTGGATGCCGTGCTGAGCCGCATCGTCGACACCTTCCTCGCCTTTCCTCTCATCCTGCTGGCCCTTTCCATCGTGGCGATGCTGGGGCCGTCGCTGTGGAACGTCATCCTGGCCATATCGCTCCGGACCTGGATCGTCTACGCCCGGGTGGTCCGCGGGGCGGTGCTCTCGGTGAAGGAGGAGGAGTTCATTGAGGCGGCCCGTGCTTCGGGTGGCCGCGCCCCTTACATCCTGCTCGTCCACATCCTCCCGAACGTCATGGCCCCCGCAGTGGTCATCGCCACCCTTTACGTGGGACGGATGATCGTCATCGAGTCCGCGCTGAGCTTCCTGGGCCTGGGCGTCCCGCCGCCCACGCCCACCTGGGGCGGGATGCTGGCCGAGGGGCGCGCCTACATCGACACCGCCTGGTGGCTCGCCCTGTTCCCCGGACTGGCCATCATGTGGACGGTCCTCGGGGCCAACCTGTTGGGTGACTGGCTCCGCGACATCCTCGACCCCCGCCTCAAGGGCACCGACTAGGGGCGCTTCCCCCCCATCGACGCGGGGTTGAGCACCCCGCAGAAAATCTGCGACCAGAGGTAGTTTTCGGGAAAATAGCGGAACCAGGATCCGGAAATCTCACGGGTGCTCATCGCCCCCCTCCTGTGCGCATTCCGGCGCCCCAACCTGCCGAGACGCAACGCGGCCCCCGGAGCTTTCCGGGGGCCGCCTCCTTTTGTATCAGCTAGGTGAAGCCATCCGGCCTCCGTCAGTTCGTCCCGGCCAGCGAAGCCTCAAACAGCCAGACGCGCTCGTCGGACCGGAACTTGTAGTTCACACGCTTCGAGTAGCCGTATGCGTCGTGGAGCCGGAAGAAGATCACGTGCGTGACCTTCTCCTTCATGAGGTCGGTGAACTCGCTGTACTTCTTATAGCGCTCAGCGTCGTCGACAACCGAGGCGATCCGATCGATGGCCGCGTCGAGTTCTTTGTCGCAGAAGGGGCTCCACGATCCGCCGCAACTCACCGTGGCGCTCAGGAGGGCGTCCGAGACGCCGCTGCCGTTGCCGAAACCCTGGAAGTTAATGAAGGGCTCGGTGTCCGGGCGGCGGTGGGCCCGGAAGGTACGAACGTATGCGCTCCACGCCAGGGGGGTGTAACGGACCTTGATTCCCACCTTTCCGAGCTGGCCGGTGATGGAGTGGCCCACCTCGACGTCCTTGGGGTAGCGGCCGCTGGGGGAGATCATACGAATGGAGAACCCCTTCGGATAGCCGGCCTCCTTCAGGAGCGCCTTGGCCCGCGCGGGGTCGTACGGATACCAGCGCGGCCGGTCGGGCTGATACCCCTCCGTCCAGGGGTGGTAGATCTGGCCCATCGGGGTCGCGAGCCCGCCCATGATGGTTTTCCGGATCGACTCCACGTCGATGGCGTGATGGATGGCCTTCCGCACCCGCACATCCGCCAAGGGTCCTTTCTTGTGGTTCACGAAGCTCATGTACATGATGCGCACGGCGGGGACGATCTTCACATCCGTCTTGGGGTTGGCCCGGATCTTCGGGATGAGATGGTGAGGCACCGCCCGGATGACGTCGAGCTCTCCTTTCAAGAGGCCTGCCACACGGGTGCCCTCCTCGGGGATGGGTTTCTGGATGATGCGCTTGACCTTGGGGATGCCCGGCTTCCAGTAGTTCTCGTTGGCCTCAAGCACCATCTCCTGGTTCTTCACCCATTTCACCAGCTTGTAGGGGCCGGTCCCGACGGCGTGGGTCGCGAGGTAGGAGAGGGGATGCTTGCTGTAGTGCTTCGGCTCAACGGGAAGAGCCCAGGTCGTGAGCCGCCGCAGGAAGGAGGGGTCGTATTTCTTAAAGTGGAGGTGCACTGTGTGCTTGTCCACCACTTCTACCCGCTCAAGCAGACGGAAATAGCGCGCCTGACGGGACTTGATCTTGGGATTCTTGATTCGCTCGAAGGTGAACTTGACCGATTCGGCGCCGAAGTCCTCCCCGTTGTGGAACTTGATCCCCTTTCTCAGGCGCATCTCCATCAGCTTCGGTTTCAACCACTTCCAGCTTTTGGCCAGATAGGGCTTCAACTCGTAGTCGGGCGGAGCCCGGTGGGCGAGGCCGTCGAACACGTAGCGGAGGATGTTGCTCGCGATGAAGCCGCTGTGTGTGTTCGGGTCCATGGTGTAGGTGTCGGTCCCCCAGGTGACCGTAATCGTCCCTTGGGGACCCGCTGCCTGGAGAGGCGTTGCGGCCAGGAGAAGGCTTGCCACCCCAACAGCGGCGAAAAGGAACTTTCTTCTCATCGTCCTTTCTCCTCTTATTAGACGGGCTTAAATTACGGGGATATCTCCCCGTACCCGAGTCGGAGACCGCTCTCTTCCTCTTTGGATTTCTTTGGATTACGGGGAGTTTCCTACGATAAAAATGTAAGTACCGATTGCGCCCCTGTCAACAAATTTCGCCTCCTCCAGAGGGGGGAGGCTCCGCGGCGAATCCCTCTACGATGGCCGCCGTGTGCTGAACCACCTCGAAGAGATAGTCCAGATGGGATGTGCTCATCCGCTACGCGGGTGTGTGCGCTGATGCGCCACTACCCGGAAAACCTGCAAGAAATCATCGCTCATATGGACGCCAAGGCGAAGGAGCTGGCCTGAAGTAAAGGCGCGCCTTAGAAGGGATCATTCTCAGGCGGGGCCTCCGGAGCGGGCTGTCCGGCCGGAACCCCCTTAAGGCTCCAGGTGGTATCCTTGACGTAGATCACCTCCATGTCTTCTTCAGCAATTGTGGAATGGACGGTGTTGGGCGGAATATGGATCACATCACCTGGGCCCACATTGAATTCTTCACCATCGATCGTGATCCGCTGCCTCCCTTTGAGGATGAAAATGAATTGCTCGCAGGGGTGGTAATGCGGCTTAGCGGTGGTTCCTGCGGGCCTCCGCCGGCGACCGAAGTAGATTCGCTCCCCTTTGATGGTCTCCCCGTGAGCTGAAGAGAGATTCGGATTCTGCTGGACGTCTGGCAGCTCATCGAACCGGTAAATGGCCATCCTTTGTGCCTCCTGTGCGTGGTGGATTAATAATTTTAGCTTGAATTCAGTTTTTTCGTCGTCTTGCACTTAAATTTGGTCACAATTGCCAAACTGCACAGGCCTGGGGGCGCAAAGGCTTTCATCACCGATAGTTTTTTCCTGAAGCAGCAACTTCTCGTCATCAACCGATCTGATCTGTGATCTTCTCCCCATATCCTGACCCGGGGAGTAGATCACAATCGCCGCTTGATTAGGAATTCGCCATACACATGGAAAAACAGGGAATTAACAAGGAAATCGCTCCAGAGGTTTCACCTAGTAGCTGGGCTGAATTTTGGGCAGGGCAGGGAGGCAGGCCCTTTTTGCAGCCAGAATTAGTAATTCGCCATGCACAGGTCCCAATTTGCGAACTGTTCGATTTCGAGGGAGGGGATAGGGCCGACCCGGAGCGGGCCAGGCTCATGTCAACGCTCGTCGAGATTGCACGGACCCTCTCGATGGAGAACCTGGAAATCGCCGTGCGTCAGCTCTCGGCATTGGAGAAGGGATCGAGCTGATTCGAGTTAAGATTGGGTATGTCGGGAATCCGAGATTAATGAAGCTTGCAATGCACGAAATGTTTGATTTTCAGGGGGGTCCTATTTTTGCGGAGTACAGAGCCCCCTCGCCTGATGATGAACCGAAAAGAGGCGAAATTATCGTTGCTCGGGGGAATCTCGTTAAATTTTGGTGTTTTCTCGGTCTGGCGGGCTTATATTTATAAATTAAGGTTGGTTAATCCCGAATTTGGCATGGCCTCCGGCTCAATTGCGGGAGGGAATTCGTCTCATTTGTCCAGTCGAAGCCAGCCTAACGAATTAGCAGACCTGCTCGTGCGAAAACATCGATTGTTGATCGAGGAAATCGCGGGTAAAGGGCAGCGAGGGGCAACGAGGAACTTCATTACAGAAATGACGGAATGTGAGGGAGCGTGCTTTGCGTTCTCCCATCGCAATCGTTGGGTGGACGATCTCTTTTGCTTGGTTGTCGAATATGCGTGTTTGCAGGGGGACAACCATGGTGATTCACCGACTTTTCCACTCACTGCCGGGAATGAACAAGAAAGTAGGCTAATGAGGAGGGATAATTGTGGAAATCGTACAAACGCCATTTGAAAAAGTGGTCGAGGAACACCGCGAGTTGAATCAAATGACCGAGGAGTTGAATTGTTTTCTGAGCATGCCCCACCCAGAGGTTACAGATGAT
>CAMYJL010000166.1:8993-10709 GCA_947258645.1 uncultured Nitrospinota bacterium | reverse complement strand
CCCAGAACCAAGGCGCAAACGACGCCCATGATGGTTCCAACCGGCCTTCTGATGCAGAGCTTGCTGAACGACATAAACCCGTCTCGATTCTATCTGACGATGCGGATGGTCTTGCCATCCTTGAGCTGGCCCGTCGCGCTCACGATCACCTTCTCGCCGACCTTGAGTCCTTCGAGAATTTCGATCCGCCCGTCCACCATCTCACCCAGCCGGACCTCCCGCCGCTTCGCCCGGAATTGCGGGCCTTTTTTTCGGTCGCGCTGCCCTTTGCGCCCGCCTTTTTCATTCGCCTCGGCGTTGCCGCTCCCCGCTTTCACCTTCGGGGCGCCGCCGTCTCGTTTTCCCTTAGCAACAGACCCACCCTTGTCGCCCTTTCGACGCTTCATCCGCTCGATGACGAACACATGGCCCCACTTGCGCTCGGTGTTTCTGTCCCACACCACCGCGTGTGTGGGAAGATTGATGGCCTTCCGGCCCAGAATGGGCTCGAAGCGCACTCGCGCCAGAAGCCCCGGCCGCAGCAGCAGATCCGGATTCGGAAGCTCGACCTCCGCGACAACTTGCCTCGATCGGGGGTCCACCTGAGGATAAATTTTGGTGAGTTTTCCCCTGAAGTCCCGCCCACGGTAGGCGTCCAGCTGGATCTGCGCTGGTTGGCCTTCCCTGAGCCGGGTCAGATCCAGCTCGCTCACCCGCGCGCGCACCCGCAGCTTTCGTATGTGAACCAGCGTGAACAGATGCGCGCGGTTGACCGCCAGATCGCCCGGCTCGACCAGCCGCTCCGTCACCACCCCCGAGATCGGCGACTGAATTTTGTAGTAGTCCAGCTGCGTCCAGAGAAGGCGCACATTCTGAAGCGCTTTCTGCTCCTCGGCCTTTGCGGCCTCGATGTCCTCAATGCGGTTGCCCAGGCGCTT
This sequence comes from uncultured Nitrospinota bacterium, assembly GCA_947258645.1. GTDB lineage: Bacteria > UBA8248 > UBA8248 > UBA8248 > UBA8248 > CAMYJL01. Next base: position 9,792 of record CAMYJL010000166.1, on the reverse strand, counting down.
CAGTTTCAGTTGCTCTTCGGCAACCCGGATGCGCGCCCTGTCTTCCGAGAGCCGCGCCCTTCGCTCGGAGATGTCGGCCCGCGCGCGCAGGACCTCGGTCGAGACCTTGACCCACTCCTGCCGGCTGATGACGCCCCGCTTGAACATGGACTCCAGCGCGTCGGCGTTGGTCTCGGCCTCCTTGAGCCGCGCCACCGTCGAGGACAGCTCCGCCTCCGAGCGCTTCAGCGAAGCCCGCGCCTGCGCCACTCCCGCCTCGGCGGAAGCGATCTCCTGGGGGAGGAACCCCGCCTTCAGCTTCTTGAGCCGGGCGCGGACCACAGCGAGCTCGCTCTCGGCGAGCGCCAGCTGAATCCGGGGCAGGGCGGAATCCAGGACAGCAATAATCTGCCCTTTCAGCAGCCTATCGCCCTCGCGCACGCGCACCTCGGCCACCTGCCCCTCCGCTCGGGACATGAGCTTCACTTCGCTGAAGGGGTAGATCGTTCCGGTCGCGTTCACGCCGCGCCCGATCCGACCCACTGAAGCCGCCTGGACCTGAACGGGGAGAACCCGGTTCTGGCGGCCGCGCCGCCTGGCCCCATCCGCCGGGGCGGAAAGCTGAACGATCAGCAAGAAAACGGAAAAAAGGCCGATAAGAACCGCAAATGAGCGCCCGCGGATATATCGCCCGCCCAAATTCATCTGAACCCCCATCCAACCGGCCATGCGATGACAACCTCCCTCGGCCACCTAAAGGAAGATTTCCGTAACCTATTATATCTCAAGGATAACGAGAATATTATACACGATTGTCTAA
>CAMYJL010000166.1:0-8923 GCA_947258645.1 uncultured Nitrospinota bacterium | reverse complement strand
AGGCCGCCTACCCCCCGATGGCGCTCATGGTCCGGTCGGGCTGGACGAATTCCTTCTGGCCGATGAGGTGGCCCGGCGTTTTCGTCCGGACCACATCGGCAAGCCATTTCTTGATCGCCTCGTCCGTCGCCCCGCCGCGCAGGAGGGTCTTGATGTTGTGCTCCACCGTCGAGAACAGGCAGGTCCTGATCTCGCCCTCCGCCGTGAGGCGAATCCGGTTGCAGGTCTCGCAGAAGGGCCGCGTCACCGAAGCGATGACGCCGACCTCGCCTTTCCCGTCCTTGTAGCGGTACCGGGTGGCCGGGTCGGAGGGATGGCCGTTGACGAGTTCGAGTTCTCCTTCCGAGGAGAGACCCTCCAGTATTTCCTCCGCCGTCAGAACCTTCTCCCGCTGCCAGGATTGATCCGCGTCGAGCGGCATGTACTCGATGAAGCGCACGGCGTAGCCCGTCTCGCGCGACCACCGGGCGAACCGGGGGAGTTCCTCCTCGGTCAGGTTTTTCAGCGCGACGGCGTTGATCTTGATCGGGCTGAAGCCCGCCTCGGCGGCGGCCTCGATGCCCGCCATGACCTGCTTGAACACGTTCCGCCGCGTCATGAGAAGAAACTTGTTTTCATCCAGCGAGTCGAGACTGATGTTCACGCGGCGCAGCCCCGCGCCGTAAAGCCGCTTCGCCATCTCGGGCAAGTAGACGCCGTTCGTCGTCAGGGCCAGATCCATCTTCGGGTTGATTTCGAACATCTGGCGGACGAGCTCGTCCAGATCCCTCCGGAGGAGGGGCTCCCCGCCCGTCAGGTGATAGCTCGTAAAGCCCAGCTCGGTCGTCAGCCGAACGACACGCACAATTTCCTCGTAGGTGAGGATTTCATCGTGGGGCAGAAAGGTCATTCCCTCTTCCGGCATGCAGTAAAAACACCGGAAGTTACAGCGGTCGGTCACCGAGATACGCAAGTCGTCGTGGGCCCGGCCATAGTTGTCCATCAATGACATAAAAAACTCCCGTTAGTTTTCTCCGGCCGGTGTCAGCACCTGGCCGGTCAGGTCCGTTTTATATCCACCCAGCGCTTCCACACTCTCCCGGAACGCCGAATCGCGCAGCACTTCCACGAGCCGCTGGACGGCGGGCATCTCCCAGTACTCGGCCGGGAAGATGAAATCAAAACGCTCCCATCCGAGCGAGACAAAATCGAGTCCGAGAAGCTTCGCCGCCGCGGATATGCCGAGTCCCGCATCAGCCCGGCCGCCCGCCACCGCCATGGCTACCGCCACGTGCGTCGTCTCGACGCTCCCGTAGCCGCGCACTCGCCCGGGTTCGATCCCGGCCTCGTCGAGAAGATGATCGAGCAGGACGCGGGTTCCCGCCCCGCTCTGGCGGTTCACGATCGTGACGTCCTCACGCGCGAGGTCCGCGACCGACGCGATCTCCCTCGGGTATGTAGCTCCAGTTGTAATCGCCCGTCTTGGGGTCGAGCAGATGGCTCCCCGCCACGTGGGCCTCGCCCCCCCGAACGGCGATGAGGCCGGCCATCGAGCCGACCGCCGAGGTGGAAAGGCTCACCTCGCGATAGCGGCGGCGCACCTCACTCGCCAGAAGATCCAGCGCGTTGTCGTGGCTCCCCGCCATCAGGATGTTGCCCCGCACCTCGCTGAGCGGGCGCAGCAGTTCGACGCGAACCTCCTCGCCCGATTCGATTCCCTCCGATGTCGGGGGCACCCGGATCATTCCGTCCGCCTCGACGAGGCTCGTGATCACGCTCGCGCCCCGCTTGGCGGGAAGCGCGATCATCCGGCCGCCCACCTCGCCGAGCTTCACCCGGAGAAATTCCTCCATCCCCATCCGGGAGGCGCTCTTGCGGCTCATCACGGCGCGGACGCTCTCATATTCCAGCGGAGGCGCACCGGCCATGTGGGCCATGAGGGGCCGGACGAACTCCTGAAGCGCGAGCGCCGCCGAGACCGGGTAGCCGGGTATGCCGAAGACGGGCTTCAACGCACCCGAGCCGCCCGCGCAGGCGCCGATGATGGTCGGCTTCCCGGGAAAGATGGCGACGCCGTGAACAAGAACCTCGCCCAGCTTTTTCACAACCGCCGAGGTGAAATCCTCCCGCCCCGCTGAGGAGCCCGCGTTGACGAGGACGATGTCCGCGCGCTCCAGCGCGTCCCGCGTGGCCTCCTCGATGGCTTCGAGGCGGTCGCGGACGATGGGATAAACTTCAGGCTCTCCGCCCCACTCGGTGACGAACGCGGAGAGAATGGCGGAGTTGAACTCGATGAGCTGGCCCGGTTCGGGCGGGGCGCCGGGAGAAACCAGCTCATCGCCCGTGGGAATGATGGCAACAAGGGGGCGCTTTCGGACGCTCACACGGGTGATACCTGCCGCGAGCAGCCCGCCGAGGTCGAAGGGGCGGAGCCGGTGCCCCGGCGGAAGGAGAAGCTGCCCCGCGACGACATCCTCTCCCGCCACGCGGACATGGTTCCAAGGCGCGACGGCGGCGTCGATTTCGATCGTCTCCGCGTCGATCTCGTTGATCAGCTCCGACATGACGACCGCGTCCGTCCCCTCCGGGAGCGGATCGCCCGTATCGACAGGATGCGCATCCGCGCCCACGGTAAACGGCTTGGGATGAATCGTTGATGCGCCAAAAGTCGCCTCGGCCCGGAGGGCGAAACCGTCCATCGCCGCCGCGTGAAAATGCGGACTCGATATCGCCGCGTAGACGGGCCCGGCCGTGACCCTTCCCAGCGCCTCGTGAACGGGGGCCTCTTCCGGGGGAAGGGAGAGTGCGGGACCGATTTTTTCGATCAGGCGCGCATATGCCTCCTCCCGAGGAATGTTTTCGAGGTAGATGTTCCGCCCTGCGAGGGGCAGCGCCGTATCGCCCATCTTCGTCATTGTCCTTATGACAAACCCAAAAACGCGGGTCTAAAACAACGTGACCCGAACCTCCGTTCCCGCCTTCAGGCCTTCCTGCTCCAGCGGAACCGTGATGAACCCGTCCGCCGCGGTCATGGTCGAGATCATCGCCGAGTTTCCCATGAGTGGATGGGCGATCATCCCCTGACCGTTTCGCTCCAGCTTCACGCGGACCAGATCCTCCCGGCCCGGTGCGGAAGGCAGGTTTCTCGATAAAAGGGCCGGGATGCCCGTCTCCAACGCCGCCTCCGGGGAGGTCTTCCCGCTCAACTGGCCGAGAATGGGCCGAACGAACGCGTGAAAGATCATCAGCGCCGAGACCGGATGACCCGGTATGCCGACCACCGCCTTATCGACGCTCCCCCGCCGCACCCGGCCGATGATAGTGGGCTTGCCGGGTTTGATGGAGATGCCGTGGATGAGCACACCCGGCTCCCCCAGCGAGTCGATGGCCTCGACCGTGTAGTCGCGCACCCCCATCGAGCTTCCGCCCGAGATCAGAACCGCGTCCGCCCGCTCGACGGCGTCGGCCAGGCGCTCTTTAATCGTGTCCAGATCGTCCGGCAGGATGTCCTCGGTCTCGGGAATCCCGCCCGCCTCGATCACCGCCGCTGCGAGCGAGAAGCGGTTGATGTCGCGAACCTGGCCGGGCCGGGGCGTCTCTCTCGGGTCGATGAGCTCGTCACCCGTCGGGAGGATGGCCACCCGGGGCCGGCGGTGAACCTTGAGCGAGATAATCCCCACGCCCGAGAACGCGCCGATGTCCTGGCTGCGTAGGCGCGCGCCCCCGGCGAGGATCAACTCCCCCGCCTTCAGGTCGTCTCCCACCGCGAGGACATGTTCGCCCACCGAGGCGGGCCTTCTAATCTCGACCGTCGCCTGATCCGGGGTGGACGTATATTCGTTCATGACGACCGCGTCCGCCCCCTCGGGGATCATCCCCCCCGTGTTGATGCGCCCCGCCTGCCCGGGCCCCACTCCGAACGAAGGGGCCTCGCCCATCGGGACGTGGCCCACGAGATCGAGATAGGCGGGAATCGACTCACTCGCGCCGAAGGTGTCGGCCGCGCGGACGGCGAAGCCGTCCATCGTGGAGCGGGGGAAATCGGGAAGATCCACCGGGCTCCGGACATCCTCGGCGAGAATCCGCCCGATCGCATCGAAGGCGGACACCTCCTCCGACGGAAGGGGAGAAAACCCCCGCACCGACGCCATCGCTTCTTCCGGCGATACGACCTTGAAAAACTCCATCGCTCACCCCAACGAAAACGCGCCAGATGGATACAGGTGGTCAAAATAAAAAAGCCAGCCGCCGCAAACGCGGGGCTGGCTCGGCATTGTGATTTTCGTCTGAAACCATCGGGCGGTTTCAGGCATGCCGCCTGCCCAGCGCTCCTTTCCAAAATCCGGGAGGCCGCGCCGTTTCCCGCCCGGCCCTATCGGCGTAAATCTCATAGCGCCGAACCCGCGTCACGCCGAATCCGCGCCTAAGAGCCTTACGCTCGGAGGCTGTGTCGAAATCTCAATTCAAACGCCGTCGAGCCCCTCCGGACCATCAGGCTAGGCCTGATTCTCCCCGGAGGATTTGTCGGAGGCGGAAGCCATGGGCCCCTCTTTTTTCTCCGGCAGCTCTTCGGAATCGCCAGTCATCCCCTTCTTGAAGCTCTTGATCCCCTTGGCCAAGCCGGAGCCGATCTCGGGCAGCCGCTTCGCGCCGAACACCAGGACCAGAATCAGAAGAACGACAAGGAGCTCTTGAAACCCGAGAGTCGGGATCATCGCTCTACTCCTTCAAAAACAACGAGATTAGGCTTCCGCATATACACGGGTGGCGGCCGTGACCGCCTCGCCTACCTCGTCAATATACCCCATTTTCTTGAAAATTACTTCAAGCGCCGACATGAGATAGACCACATTCTCCTGCCGGGCTCCGTGGCCCATCAGGCCGATCCGCCATGCCTTGCCCGCAACGGGCCCCAGCCCGCCGCCGATCTCGATGTTGAAGTCGTTCAGGAGCTGCTTGCGGACCCCGCCATCGTCGATATTTTCGGTGATGGCGACGGTGTTCAGGGTGGGCGTTCGGGCGCCGTCCCGGGCGAACATCGAGAGCCCGAGCGCCTCGACCCCGGCCTGAAGCGCTTTGCTCGCCAGCGCATGCCGCGCGAAGCGCGCTTCCGCCCCTTCCTCGAAAATGAGCCGGAGCGCCTCGCGGATCGCGTAGTTCATCGTGATGGGGCCGGTGTGGTGGTAGGAACGGTCGCTCCCCCAGTAGTTCTCAATCATGCTCACGTCGAAATACCAGCTCGCCACCTTGTTCTTTCGCTCGCGCATCTTGCCCAGCGCCCGCTCGCTGATGGTGAAAGGCGCCACGCCGGGCGGGCAGGAGAGGCACTTCTGCGTTCCGCTGTAGGCGATCTCGACGCCCCACTTGTCCACCTCGACGGGAACTCCGCCAAGCGAGGTCACGCAGTCCATGAGGAGGAGCGCGCCGTGGTCCTTGCACATCGCGCCGATCTCCTCCATCGGCTGGAGGACGCCCGTGCTCGTCTCGGCATGGACGATGCCGACCAGCGCGGCGTCCGGATTCGCGTCGAGGGCTTTTTTCAGGTCGGCGGGATCGATCGGCATGCCCCAGTCGGCCTCGACCTGGATGACCTCGGCGCCGTAGCGCCCGGCCACGTCGGCCATTCGCGTGCCGAAAACGCCGTTCACGCAGATGATGGCCTTGTCGCCCGGCTCGATGACATTGCAGACCGCGGCTTCCATGCCCGCGCTGCCGGTGCCCGAGACGGGGAAGGTGACGCGGTTTTTCGTCCCGAACAGCTCGCGCAGCATCTGCTGGCAGTCATCCATCACCTCGAGAAAATCCGGGTCCAGATGGCCGACCACGTTCGTGCTCATCGCTTTCAGAACGCGGGGGTGCACCGGGCTGGGCCCGGGTCCAAGCAACAGGCGTAGATGGGGCTTCAATTCTCCGAAAGTCATTCTGATTCCTCGTCATATGAGAACATGAAAACTTCGCCGGCCCGGGGCCGGCGGCGTAATGGCTGAAAGCTGACCGATTATGCCCCGAATCCGGGGACCGGCACCAGGCGGGCGGATCTACACCCCGCCGCTCACCTTGTGCCCGGCAAGATCCTCGATGAGGGTGGCATAGCCGCTGTGGTCCAGCTCGCCCCGCCCCGCCGTCAGGAGCGCGGTGAACATCTGGTAGAGCTGCCCCGTGGCCGGAATGGGCACGCCGAGATCCGCGCCGGCTTCCATCGCGAGGCGGAGGTCCTTCCGGTGAAGGCGGATGCGGAAGCCCGCCGGAAACTCCCCCCTGACCAGGTTCGGTCCGCGCAGGTCCAGCACGCGCGATTGGGCGAGGCCGCCAGAGAGGGCCGCCATCATCTTCTCGGGGTCCACCCCCGCCTTCGACCCGAGCACGAGGGCCTCACTCATCGCCGCGATGTGGAGGCCCACCATGATCTGGTTCGCAATCTTGACGTAGCCGCCGTCGCCGACGTTTTCGCCGACGTGGACGATGGTTTTGCCCATCGCCTCAAACACCGGAACCGCCTCCTCGAAGTCGGCCGGTTCGCCGCCCACCATGATGGAGAGGGTTCCCTCGCGTGCGCCGACATCCCCGCCACTCACCGGCGCGTCGAGCATCCGGACGCTCTTCCCGCGAAGCGCCGCAGCCACCTTCTTCGAGACGGCCGGGGAGATGGTGCTCATGTCGATGTAGAGGGCACCTTCTTTCGCGCCCTTGAGAATTCCGTCCGGCCCAAGGGCGACGTCCTCCACGTCAGGCGAGTCGGGCAGACAGGTGATGATGATGTCCGCCTTCGAGGCCGCCTCGGCCGTGCTCCCGCACACTTCGGCACCCGCCTTGCCCAGTTCCTCGAGCGGCGGCTTGCTTTTGTTATAGACGGCTACGGAATAACCCGCCTTGAGAAGGTTCAGCGTCATGGGGCGGCCCATGATTCCCGTTCCGATGAAGGCAAGCGATCGGCTCGTCATCTCTGATCTCCCTCGAGTGAAGAGATTTTAAAAACCAATAATTGGAAGGAGAAATCAATCCCCGTTTTGGCCCTCGCTTTTCTTCACCGATTCATAGAAGTCGTAGATGACCATGGCGAGGATGCCGGCGATGATGATCCAGAGGGGAATCGATATCACCTTGTAGGCGTAAAACCCCAGGAAAAAAACGAGCAATACAATCGCAATTAATCCTGTGATGATGTTATCCATGAGCCCTCGATGCCTCCTTTCAGCAACTTCTCACGCCTTCCGAAACCGCTCAGGTTCATTTCTCTAGTCAGCGCTTCCCTTCATTCAGCGACTCGCCTTTCGAGCCAGCGCGCCGTCCGCAGGAGCCGGGCGTCGTCGCTTTTTGGGCCCACCAACTGCACCCCGATCGGCATCCCGCCCGCCCCCTCCAGGATGGGGACCGTGATCGCCGGCGTCCCGCATAACGTCCAAATCGTGCAAAAGCTCGGATCTCCGGTGGAATCCAGGCCGATCGGTGCTTCGCCGGTGGTGGCGGGAGTGAGAACAGCATCGCACCAATGAAACACTTCTTCAAGCAAGCCGTTCAGGACGGATACCCGCTCCACCGCCCGGCTGTAATCGACGGCCAGGATTTTTTGCCCGCGCTCGATCATCTCCCGGAGGGCGCCGCTCATTTTGTCTTTTCCGCGCTCATAATCCACCTCGAACCTTCTGGCGAGGTCGGCCTCCATGATCGTCCGGTGCCACTCGATCGCGGCCTTGAAGCTTTCGGGGAGCTCGACCTCTTCGGCGTCGTCGCCTAGATGTCCGGCCAGCTCCTCGAACGCCGCCTGGGCGTCTTCATCCATCCGATCCCATATCGGCGTCTTGACGAAGGCGAAGCGGGGCGTGACGGGCGGCTCCTCATTAGCGGTTTCGCCCAGCCGGGGGCGCGCCCGGTGCCGCATGTCGGGGTCGCGTTCGTCATACGCCATGAGCGCCTCGGCGATCAGCGCGGCATCCTCGACCGAGCGCCCGAAGACGCCGATCTGATCCAGAGGCCGCGACAGGGGGAGCACACCATGCCGGGAGATCATGCCGAAGGTCGGCTTGTACCCGTGGACGCCGCAAAACGAGGCTGGGCGGATGACGGAGCCGTTCGTCTGGCTCCCAATGGCGAGGGGCACCATGTGTGCCGCCACCGCCGCCGCGGAGCCGCTGGAAGAGCCGCCGGGCGTACGCCGCAGATCGTGAGGGTTCGTGGTCTTGCCTGGTCCGTAGAGGGCCAGCTCGGTGGTCACGGTCTTGCCCATGATGATCGCCCCGGCGTCGCGGAGCAAAGAGACCACGGTGGCGTCTTCAGTGGGCTGGCGCCCGGCGTGGAGAACGGTGCCGTCTTCGGTGGGCAGCTCGCAGGTATCGATGATGTCCTTGATCCCGACCGGCACGCCGTGGAGCGGGCCGGTGGGCTTGCCCTCCTGCCGCGCCAGGTCGGCCTCCCGAGCCTGCGTCAAGGTGAACTCGCGATCAAGGTGCGCCCAGGCGCCGACTTGCGCCTCGTGGGCGTCAATCTGCTCGAAACATGACTCCACGAGCGCTTCGGAGGTGAGCTCGCCTTCGTGAATCGCCTTCGCCGCCTGGGCGGCGCTCATCTGGACCGGAATCAGCTCTTCCATCGGCCATAAATCCCTGAGTAAACCCGCAACGAAGCCGCAGCCCACCGCACCGGAGCGGCGTCTTCGGGAGCCGTTACTTGTAGCCGAGTGCGTTGGGCAGCCAGAACGTGATCTCCGGGAAGTTGTAGAGCAGGACCATGGAAAGCAGCACCATGAACAGGAACGGGAAGAGCATCGCGATCGCAAAGCCCATCAGCACGGCATAGGCGCCGCCGCGTCCGATGATTGTGCGGATGATCTTGCGTCGATGATCGCGCTTAGCGTGAGCTTCGCGGACTGCTTGTTCTTCGGGACTCATTGTCTTGATTGTCATGAGCTCAACACTCCATCCTCGCCGCTCCGCCGGAAGTACAAGAG
>CAMYJL010000165.1 GCA_947258645.1 uncultured Nitrospinota bacterium | reverse complement strand
TGGCGGGTGCGCTTCAGCTCAACCAGAAGGGGGTCGAGTGCTCTTCGTGCCATGAGATCCATCAGACTTCTTTCGGGCCTCTGCTTCGGGAGAGCGGTCAGGACACGATCTGCCTGTCCTGCCACATCCGCTAGGTGTTCAGTTTTCTACCTGGGGGAGGGTATTAAAAAAAAAACGACATTGAATGCATTTGGATCCCCCCCTCGCTCGGTTGCTTGACTGCATGACCTTAAAATCCGCGAGGGGGGGAGTTTTTTTCGGGAAACCGCCGAGGCCGGAGCCGTTCGCGCGGATATCGTATGACGAGGAAACCCGGTGCGCCTCCATGAGATGGTCGATATGGATCATCTGGAAAAGTGATGAGCTATATATATTTCTTGTCTCCCTAAATTTCATTTTGCTGGCGCGTACTGATGTAATGGGTGGTGCAAAATGGTCCTCAGGAGTTTTTTAGAACAGAAGAAAATCTTTGAGGCCCTGGGAACTTCTCGGGTGCGGCTCCCGATGAAGCACGTTCTCCTCACCTTGCTGGCTGTCAGCTTTGTCCTCGTTGGTCTCGCTGGCTGCAGCAAGGATTCACGCAAGGAATGGTGGGGTGTTTTCTTCGACGCGAAGCGGAAGCGTCCACCCACCACCCGTGTGCGAAGGGATCTCGAAAAGGAAATCCGGGACCTCAAGCAGGAGGTCGCCGTTCTGAAAGCCCGGGCCAAAGAGAGGGCCGAAGCGAGCGCGAATAGAGTCGAACAAGGGTCTCCCCTCGAAAGGGCAACGAGCTGGGAGGAGGCTTCCGAGCTTCTCCCCGCGGATAAGGGGAGAAACGTGGACTGGAATAAGGCGCTGGAGGAGAAGGTCATCGCCCCCCGGGGTGGCGTGGGGTCTGATGCGAAAGTAAGGGCGGTTTTCGACCTGGATGTCGAACTGGCCTCATCGCCCTCGAAAGCCCTCCATGTGACTTTCTCCCATGAAAAGCACACGCCCTGGCTCTCCTGCAAAAACTGCCATCCGGCGCTCTATCCCCTCGGTGGTAAAGGAAAACCCACCGTTACCACGATGGCGACCATCAATGCGGGGAAATCCTGCGGCGCGTGTCACGGGAAGGTGGCCTTCGGCCCCAAGGCCTGCGCCCGGTGCCATCCTGGCACGGGTTCAAAGAAGGCTTGGAAGCCGAGCGAGCCTCCGCGCAACGCCGCCGAGAAGGCGAAGAGCTGGCCGGAAGTGGCCAGGCTGCTCCCGAAGGACGCCAAGGGAGCCATCGACTGGAGCAAGGCGCTCGAATCCAAGGCCATCGATCCGCGCGCCGGCGCCGATCCCAAGGCGAAGCCGCAGATGGTGCTGCCCACCACGAGCAAGCTGGTCCCCAAGGCGGGGGCCGCCTTCGAGGCCGTCTTCTCCCACAGGGCGCACACCCCCTGGCTCGCGTGCGGGAGCTGCCACACAAGGCTCTACCAGATGTCCAAGGGGAGCGGCCACACCACGATGGCGGAGATCAACGCGGGCGAATCGTGCGGCGCGTGTCACGGGAAGGTGGCCTTCGGCCCCAAGGCCTGCGCCCGGTGCCACCCTGCGCTACCCGGAAAGTGAGGAGAGTTCATGAAAACATTGCCTCTGGCTTTAGGAGCCCTGCTGGTATTTCTGGGCGTGGGTCTCGCGGCCCCCGCCGGCCTGGCGGTGGAAGGAGACCTCGTCTATCCGCGGAAGTCCATTGAGGGCGGGACGCCGCCATCGATTTTCCGGCATTGGGTCCACCGGATCCGCTACAGGTGCTACGCCTGCCATCCCGGCCTGTATAAGATCGACGGTGAGATCGGCAAGACGACGATGGCCGAGATCCGGGAGGGGAAGTCCTGCGGAACCTGCCATAACGACAAGATCGCATGGGGCGTTTCTTTCGAATCCTGCGGCCGGTGCCATGCGGAAAGAAAATGAAGCCCCGGAGGCCTGGTGTCATAGCCGCATTAGCGCTAGCGGTTGTTTTTTGGGGAGCGGGCCTCGCGATGGCGGCAGATGAGAGATTCCGGCTGGGAAAATGGGATGGCTCATTGGAAGGATTAGTAGACTATTTCACTCTGGACACCGAGACAACCGGTGCGCAGGATAGCGAATTCGAAAGGCTCCTCACCCAGGAAAGGATCCGCCTCAACAATCGTGGGGGCTTCATCTACGATCCCCGTTTTCTCAGATATTCAGTCAACACTCTGTTCGGGCTGAACCAGGAAAAGTTCTCCACGAACGGCGACGATCAATCGAGCGATACAACCCTTGAAGGCTATGCTCTCTTTGCCAGCATTTTGCCCCTCGGGCCCAGCACACTGAATCTCGAGGCGGAGCGGGATAAATCGTTTTTCTCAAGAGAGCTTGGAGGCCGAACCATTCAGGAAAACGAGAACTACGAGGCGACTCTCCTTCTCAAGGGCATTTATATCCCCTCCACTTTCCGTTACAGCGACGAGAGACGCGAGCTCGATTCCCGGACCGCGAATTCCTTCTCCCGCCGGGATGAGCGCGAGAAAACCTTCGAATACCGAGGCGAGCGCGGCTGGCTGAACAGCCAGATGGCCTTCGAGTATGAATATATCGACTTCATGGATGTTCTTTTACCGAACCTCGATTTTGAAAGCCACGACGTAGATTTCCGATACAGCCTGGATTTTGGACCGGAACTGAACCGGCGATGGGATTCCGACCTGAGATATTTCGAAAGGTCCGGTGTCTCGGACCTGACTACGGTGGAAGTCCGCGAGACCCTTCGCGTCGAACACAGCGAGGATCTCCAAACCCGTTCCCGATATTCCTTTACGCGTTTCGAGGTCGAGGGCGGAGAGACAGACGCCCATCAGGGTTTATTCACCCTGGATTACATTATCAACTCCAATCTCGACATGACCGTCGACATGGAAAGCGTCTACCAGAAATTTCAAACCGGAAATCGTCAAAGCCACAGCGGAGACCTGGAGTTCAACTATGTCAAGGGAATTCCGAGAAACGGAGTCGTGAACGTCTCCCTCGAGGGAGGGTTGACCTACGATAAAAATGATTTCGCCACCTCCCAGACGCTGGTTCCCCAGGAGCCGCATACCTTTGCGACGCCGGTGGCCCTGCCGATCGCGCTCAACAACAGGTTTGTCATCGTTTCCACCGTCGTGGTGACCAAGACGGCGACGGGTCCTTTGCCGGTGGGCTGCATTGCCCCCCCGGCCCCCCCGATCCTGCTTGTCGAGGGGCAGGATTACCTCCTCGAGACGAACAACGATGTAACCGAGATTGTCCCCATCCCGTGTGCAGGGACCACGCCGGGGATCAACCCCGGCGATACGATTGCCGTGGACTACCAGTTCACCGTTTCCCCCTCGCGGGAGACGCTGGAAAACCGCTACTCTGCTTTTGCGAGCGTCAGTTACGGCTGGATCCGGGTTTTCGGGTCGCACAGCCAGTCGAACGAGAACCTTTTATCGGGACGGGACGAGATTTTCCTGGACGACAGGGTATCGGATAAGGTGGGAATAGAGTTGATATATAAAATTCCTTGGCTACGGGCGGGCTTCCTGGCGGAGGAGGAGTTTGAGCGATCGACGCGGGAGCGATTCGACAGCCTCCGGCTGCGTCAGACGCTGAGCGCTACCCTGACGCCCCGCCTCCGGCTGACCGCAAACGCGACGCAGGAGTTCACAGAGTTCGAAAGACCCCGGGAGCGGGACCGGACGACCCTCACCAACCGGGCGGCGTTGAATTACACCCCTTTCTCGGGGCTGTTTTTGAATGCCTTTGCCGAATACATTGAATTCAGGGACTCGACTTCGGACGACCAGCGAAGCTTCCGGACCGGCGCGAGCGCACGGTGGTTTATCCGGAGAGTGGAGGTCATTCCGTCCGTCGAATTTTTCCGGCAGGATCGGGGGAATGTCGAAACCAGGGAGTTTCAGGCCGTTCTCCGCGTCATTCGGCGGTTTTAACGGGGAGACGAGGCGTTGTCGCGAATCGATTTGAATTCAAAGAGTTGGGCGCTGGGCAAGGTGGCCGGGTGTTTGCTGGTGATGCTATGGGGCGTTTGGGGGTGTGGTGTGCCCGCCAAACAGGTTTCCGCAGTCCGGGAGAGTGTTCGTTCCAATCTGCTCTGGCCGCGTCCTCCTTCTCGAGCGAGGATACGTTTCATCCAAGTGGTGCGTCAGCCCTCGGATTTGGGCATCCACACATCTTTCTGGGGCCGCACGGTGGAGTTCATTTTCGGCGAGGAGGAGAAGTGGTTCATTCGTCCCTCCGACGTGGCAGTGCTCGGCAAAACTATTTTTGTGGCGGACCCTGGCGCCCAATCGTTATGGATCCTCGATGGAGGGACAAAGCGATTCAAACGAATACAAGAGGTGAAAAAGGAGAAACTCGTCTCTCCGGTGGCGTTGACCCTGGGGGGGAAGGACCGTGTCTACCTTGCGGATTCCTACCTCAGGAAGGTTTTTGCCTTCTCCCACCAAGGAAAGCTGAAAGGAGCGATTGATTATTCTCTTATTCAGCGGCCAGCGGGCTTGGCATATGACCAGGTGCGGGATCGTCTCTACGTGTCCGATAGCCTTGCACACCGAATATGGCTCTTCACCGGCGAGGGGAAATTCATTCGCTCTATCGGTAAGCGCGGAGCGGGAAAAGGTGAATTCAATTTTCCGACCTACCTGTCGGTAGATCGAAAGGGGATTCTTTACGTCACAGACTCACTGGGATTCCGTATGCAGTATTTTTCCCCTGAAGGCGCGTTCATGGGGGTGTTTGGGCGCCATGGTGATTCTTCTGGAAATTTTGCCATGCCCAAAGGTTTGGCGATTGACAGCGAGGGCCATATCTACATCGTTGAGGCGCTGTTCGACGCCGTTCAAATATTTGACAGGCAAGGCCGCTATCTTCTGACATTTGGAGATCGTGGTGTAGCGCCAGGACAATTCTGGCTGCCAGGCGGAATTTTTATCGATCCCGAAGACCGAATTTATGTGGCTGATTCTTACAACCAGCGTATTCAAGTATTCGAATATATCGCGGAGAAAAAAAAATGAGACGCGGCTTTTTCATTTGCATGATCTTCTGGTTATTCATGTCGAGTGCGCCGTTCGTTAGCGGGGAAATTTCGAGTACCGTCCATAATCTTTCAGTTTCAGGACCTGGAACCTTCATAGACCCCCAAGTGAAAGATTTATGCGTCTTCTGTCATACGCCTCATCGTTCAGCCAACCCGTTGGCGCTGTGGAACCGGGAATTGCCGCCTAAATCATATAACCTTTATACGAGTTCCACGTTGGAGGCGACACTCAATCAGCCCACCGGAACCTCCCGGCTATGCCTGAGCTGTCACGATGGAACCACTGCTTTGGGAAACCTTCGTGTTCCCCCCCGCAACGGGGATTCGAAGCTTGGCCCTTTGACGGGTCGTGCGGCTTTGGGGACCGATCTTTCCGATGATCATCCGATTTCCTTCGTTTATGATGCGACGCTGGCTTCGAGAAAAGGGCAGCTGGAAGATCCCGCACAGCTTGCCCATCCCCTTCCCTTGGACAAATCAGGTCAACTCCAATGTTCAACCTGCCATGAACCTCATGATAATCAGTACCGGAAATTCCTTCGGATAGACGATCGGGCGGGAGTGCTTTGTACTACCTGTCACAAGCAGCGTGACTGGGCGAGATCGGCCCACGCCACTTCGGCAGCCACTTGGAAAGGAGGCGGAACCAATCCTTGGCCCGACTCGCCTCATGCCTCTGTCGTGGATAATGGGTGTATGAATTGTCACGGTACCCATTCAGTTCCCAGGCCTCCCCGTCTTTTACGAGATTCCGAGGAAAAGGACGTTTGTATGGTTTGCCACAATGGGACCGTAGCGACGAAAAATCTTGAAAATGAGTTTTCCAAAATAAATGTCCACCGCGTAGACGCAGCGAGTTGGATTCACGAGCCCCGAGAAAATCCAAATTCGATGCCAAGCCATGTTGCTTGTGTCGATTGTCACAATCCCCATCAGTCTGCGGCCAACCCCGCGAGCCCGCCATTTGTTCCGGGTGCGTTGCGGGGGGTTCGGGGTCTGAACATTTCGGGAGGTATAATGGAAAGATCGTCCAACGAGTACGAAGTCTGCCTAAAGTGCCACGGGGTCCTGGATCAGGCCACATCCGGACGGTCTGTCCGCCAGGACAACACGCGAAACGTTCGTCTGGAGATCAATCCGAGTAACCCGTCCTATCACCCCATTGCGGCGACAGGAAAAAACACAACGATGGGCGGATTTGAAACAGGCTATACGACCGGGAGCATTATTTATTGCATCGACTGCCACAACAATGACGAATGGACTCCTAACGGAACCCGGCCACGCGGACCGCACGGCTCGCTCTTTGAGCCCATCCTTGAGCGGGAATACCAGGTAAACGATCCGACGCAAGAAACTTTTCAGGCTTATGCTCTTTGCTACAAATGCCACAACCGCAGCTACATCCTCGATGATCGGGGTGGGTTCAAAGAGCACAAGAAACACATTGAGGGTAAAGATTCGAGTTGCGCCGTCTGCCACGATGCTCATGGTTCTCGACGGAATTCCCATCTGATTAACTTCATGCTCCAGGACCGTACGGGAAAAGCGGTTGTCACTCCCTCTAGCAGCGGCCGTCTCGAGTACATATCCCTGGGGCCGGGCCGTGGCCAATGCTATCTCACTTGTCATGGAGAAGATCATAATCCGCTGGAGTATAAGGACTGACGGGTGCTGGGGGTGAGTGAATGAAGTTAGTTATTTATGAATCTGGCCGAAAAGATTGGCGGGCATTTTTCCCAGTCTATCTAATGTGGCATCTGTTTCGGAGTGTGTCATAGGCCTCGCACAACTACAGCAAACGAGGCACTGCCGAGCAATGGATCAAAGAGGGCAAACTCACCATCCGGTGGACGAGACTCTCCTGACACAGGTTCCGGGACAACGCCGTGCGGCTTCAGCTGTTTGCTCTCGCCTTCAACCTTGGGAATTTCAGCGGACACCGGCGCTTCCCGATGAAGCGAGCCACTGGTCGCTCACAGCGATGAGGGAGAAGCTCATCAAAATCGGAGGTAAGGTTGTTTGGCACGGTCGTTACCTCACGTTCCAGATGGCCGGGGTGGCTCTGCCCCGTGTGTTGTTTGAAAAAATCTTCTGTCTGATCGCGAAGCTCAGGCCATCGGGGCATCCCACATGACCAAATGAACCCCAGCGTACAGGGACAAGATAGCTGTTCGCCGGAGATTATTGGCTAAATTTGCCCTTACGAAGAAAACACGCCGGACACAGGAAATATCTTTGTTATGTAAGGCTTTTATGGCTCTGAATCGATCGCTCAGGAAAGGAAAAATGTGTATTTATGGTTTACATTTGAGACTGATCACTCTTTTATTGTAAAATTTCTCTGATCCAGAATACATATGGGTGAATGCCCCGAAGCATTCCTCCCGGCCTTCGTTCGGGCTCGAGACCATGCGGGAGCGGGCCGAAGAGGTGGGAGGGACGCTCTCCATCGACTCCGCGCCCGGCCAGGGAACGGGGGTGGAGATACGCTTGCCGCTCAAACGGCCACAGGAGTGACATGGAGCCTATCAAAGTGCTGCTGGCGGACGATCACGCTCTCTTCCGGGGCGGGTTGGCCAGCCTGCTTCAGGGGCATGAAGACTTTGAGGTGGTGGCCGAGGCGAGGAACGGCACTGAAGCCGTCAGCAAAGCCGGCGAACTCATGCCCGATGTGGTCCTGATGGACGTCAACATGCCCGAGATGGACGGTCTCGAGGCCACCCGGCGGCTCAAGGAGGCCCTGCCATACCTCAAAGTGGTGATGCTCACCGCGTCGGAAGAGGAGCAGACCCTGTTTGACGCCATCCAGTGCGGCGCGCACGGGTATCTGCTCAAGCAGATTGAACCGGAAGAGTTGTTCGAAATGATCAAGGGTGTCCTTCGGGGAGAGGCGCCCATCTCGCGTGCGACGGCGACAAAAATCCTCGGGGAGTTGGTTCGGAAATCGCAAGGCTCCCCGAAAGATTCCGGCGGAGAGGGGAAGCTGAGTCCCAGAGAGCTGGAGGTTCTGGAGACCGTGGCAAAAGGCGCCACCAACAAGGAAATCGCCTCTTCCCTTGCCATCAGCGAGAATACGGTCAAGAACCACCTGAAAAATATTTTGGAAAAACTCCATCTGAAGAACCGTGTCGAGGCCGCAGCCTACGCCTTCCGCAAGGGGATGGTGAAGGACTGAGGGACTCGGTCTCCGCGCCAGCGTCCGGCCCTGCCCACCTGCTCTCGTTCGTCTGTGTCCATCGGAAAAACCCGTTTTCACCCTTTTCCACGCCCCTCCCACGGCCGGATCCGGTTTAAAGCCTTTTATTTCATAAGGTTCCATGAGAAATCCCCCTAAGGGGCTATTGGGGGATAGCCCTTTTTTTTCCAGGAAATGGCCCCAACGGGTTCTATCGGTTAATTTAAGACGAATATATCTTTAAAGCGCCCTGGAGGGGGATAAGTTGCTGGTTTTTTTGCATACAAGCCATTTTCCTACCCAAAAGGGCTATCCCCAGGATAGCCCTTTTTTTTTCAAAAACCCCCCTTTCAGGGCCTTTTAAAGAACAAAAGATTCACTTACCTTAAATTGTGAGGATAACTCGAATTCGGGAAGTAGTGCATTTATCGAAACTATCGATTGGGGACGACTTGGAAATGGGGACGGCATTCATCCTCTACAACCATCCGCTGTTCGCGAGAGGCCTGGAGCAACTCCTGAGGCGGGACACCGGCGGTGAGGTGGTGGGCGTCGCGGAAAGGAGCGAGGAGGCGCTCGAGCAAATCAAAGCGCTTCAGCCCGACGTCGTCCTCATCGAAACCGGCAAGGATGAGTTTGAGTCGACTTCGGTCCTCCTCCGGCTTCTTCGGGAGCAATCCCTGGCCCGCGTAGCCGAGGTCAGCATGGACAACGGCACGTTCACCCTCTACGGGGGGCGCCGCTGGCAGGAGAGCGAGGCGAAGGATCTGATGGAGGCCATTTTCGATCCGATGGCTTTTCGAA
>CAMYJL010000164.1 GCA_947258645.1 uncultured Nitrospinota bacterium | reverse complement strand
GCGCGGAGTCGATGGAGAGCGTCCCTCCCACCTCTTCGGCCCGCTCCCGCATGGTCTCGAGCCCGAACGAAGGCCGGGAGGAATGCTTCGGGGCATTCATGTCAAAGCCGATACCATCGTCCTTGATGCAAATACTCGCACATCCGTCTTCGCATTGAAAAGTGACCCAGGCCCGCTTCGCATCCGAGTGTTTCCTGACATTGACCAAGGCTTCCTGGATGATCCGGATGAGCTGGGTCTCGACCTGAAGGGAAAATGAGGCGGCCTTTTCGTCCACGATTTTTAGCCCGACGCCAATCCCCGATTGCCGTTCGTAGTGGTTCAGATATTCACTCAGTGTAGGAATCAGCCCCTCGTGACGGGAAGCCATGCTCCGAAGGCCGAAGATGGACTGGCGAACCTCTTCGTAGGTCTCGCGTGTGACGTTCTTCATCTCCTTAATTTCGCCGGCGGACTCGGCCACCCGATTGGACTCGAGCGCTTTTTCGAGCTGCCCGAATTTCATGTGCAGATAGCCGAGATTCTGGGCGAGGCCGTCATGCATCTCCCTGCCGAGACGGTTCCTTTCCTCAATAATGGCCAGGCTCCGGAGTTGCTCGTGGAGTCTCGCATTCTCAATCGCAATGGAGGCCTGAGAGGCAAGGGAACCCAGAAATTCCAAATCGCTCGCATTGAAAAAGTTTCTCTCCCGGGAGAAACAGTTGAGCACCCCAATGATTATGCCGCGTTGACTGAGGGGCAGGTTGATGGAAGATTGAAAACCGAAGTTTTCGAAAAATTTCTTTACTTCCGATATCTCTTCCTCCTGCAAGTTGCCGATAACCGCAGCTTCTCCCGACTGGGCTACTTTCCCGATGATGGATACCCCCACCTTGATAGAGAGGGGTCGAGCACAATCGGCATCAACCAGGCAGGCTGAGGCACTCAATGAAAGGGACGACGAGGCTTCATCGAGCAGGTAAATCTGCGAACAATCTCCCTTGAGAAGCTCGACCACCGCACCGGTGATATTTTCGAGAACCTCCGAAAGAGTCAGATTCTCGGTAATCTTCTGATTGAGTTTATTCAGGATCGCAAGGCGGGCGGCACGTTCCTCGGCAGCCCTGAAAAGCGTGGCGTTTCGAATCGCCGGCCCCAAATGGGTAGCGATTGAAGTCAGGAGAGTTTGGTCCCGAAGGGGAAAGGCACCCACGCGGGTACTGGAAAGGGTGATATGGGCGATGCACCGATCATTCTGAAGAATTGGGACGACCAGCTGAGTGCGCAGCCCCGTTTCGGCCAATTTCAGCGCCCAGGGATGGTCGATATTCCGAAGATCGTCTACCAATTCAATTTGCTTCTCCTTGTACACCTTTTGTCCCCACCACACGCCCATGCCGTACTCATGCGGCGGCGCTTTCAAATCCACATCCGACTCGATTCGCCAAACATGATACGTCCCGGACTCGGGTTCGATACTCGCAATAATGCAACGGTTGAAGGGAACTTCACGCCGGATCTCGCGGACGATGACCCGGAAGAGTTCCTCGGGCTCCACCGTCGAGCCCACCGCCTTGGCAATTTCACTTGTAATCTCCAGCCTGTCGGCGATTTGGGCCGATTCCAGGTAGAGATCCTGATTATGCCTGACTGCCTCCAACAGGCGGCGTCCGCTGAAGCGAACGGTGCCCAGCATGATCAGGAAAACCGCCAGGCCTACGCCTCCAGTGAGCCCCCAAATATATTTATGGACGCGATCCAGAAAATCCAGGTAAGGTTGCTGGTTCAGGTATAGTTCGAGGATGAGATCGGCTCGTCCCTCTTTCTTCGCTTTATCCCGCCAGAGGGGAATGTGCGTCTCCAGGATGAGGAGATCCTGAAACTCGATGCGTTCCAGTCTGCTGTGTCCGATGTCGTCCCAGTTGGAAACCATGGTGCCCCCCAGCGCCCGCAACACGTTCTCCTCAAGCGAAATGGTTCCGGTGAGCATCGGATTGGTTGACCAGACTATTCTCCTGTCCCGATCCCATATTTTAATTTTTACGACGGGCTCAACTTCCTGGATGAACTTTTTGAATCGTTCAAAAAATGCCGTGGACTCCTGGCCCATGGGATCTTTCCAAATGCTATCCACAACGCCTTCCATGAACTCTTCCCGTACATGGGCTGAAATTCTTTTGGCCTCGAAATCTAGAAACCACGAGGTTATCGCCTGGACGGTCAAGTGACCTCCAAAGAAGGTAAGCACCACCACGCAGACGAGGCTGTAAAGCGAAGAGCGCAGGGTCAAAGTTTTGTAAGAAGGGGGTCTTTCCCCCGAATTCCCCGTTTTCGCCCGTCTTTTTTCAGGAGGAGGGGATTCACCGATCTTGGATTCAACTGGCTTCGGCGGGGAGATGTGTGTTGAGTCGGTCACAACCGGGATACCCTCATGCTCAAGAAAAAACCGACAACTCAATTTCTTCGAAAACAAACCTTGCCCTCGTTCTTCCCAAGGAACCCGCTTCAGAAGGAGACGGCCAGGGGAAATCGGGATAGATGCAGTTCATCTATCCCCCCGGAGGGGAATTCTGGGAGGACCTGATACCTCCTAAATAGTATAGTGCCAAAAATGGCCAGAGACATCCCTTCCCCGGATTCGCATGCTGAAGCGGGATTTCCCCAATTCCTCCTCTCCTATCGAATTATATTTCAAATACATAATTCTTTCCCCCGCCTTGGAGGCCATCCGGTGGGTGAGTCGGCAAAGGACCCTCGGAGAGTCAATTTCGACCGCAACCCAAACCCAATGTCAGGGGAGCGACTTTCACATCTGGAACGGGTTGGCCTGCCCATCGGGAAGTTGGAGAGCCCCTGAGACCGAGCCGGACCAGCACGACACTCGTTTGATGACCACCCAGGCGGTAAGACCCGGAACGGACGCGTGGCCATCGAATGCTCTAGGGATAAAATCACCCGCCTCTTCCCTTGCCCTTTGAGGAGATTGGCCAAAAGGCGAAAGTCCGCTGCGCAAGTTTCCGCTGAAAAGCCAGAAGTTCGATCTTTTTCCGAAAACCAATCCGGAATGAATTCGGCTTATTCGAAAATAATTTCCGAAACAACCTGCGGAGGTCGGATTGGTTCCTCCATGCACAAGAAAAATCTCTCTTGGTATGTTGACTTTTTAAAATATCGGAATGTATGGTATTAAAAAGTGAATTTAAACCCCCAGATTGAGATTGCTCAATGGCATCCGAAAATATTTTTTCCGTAACCCGAAGGAAATTGTTTGATTTCGTCCTGGGCGGCGGATTCCTGGTTCTTGCGGGAGCTATCGTTTACCCCGCTTTTCGGTTTCTCCTTCCTTCGAAATTCGCTTCGACGAGCGAGGGCAGCGTTCGGGTCGCCAAGACCTCCGAGATCAAGCCCAATTCCGCCAAACATTTTCGATTCGGGAGCGGAATTGGCGTTTTGGTTCGTACCGCCTCGGGTGAATTCCGCGCATTCGATGGGACGTGCACGCATCTTTCCTGCACCGTCCAGTACAGGAAAGATTTGGAGCATTTGTGGTGTGCCTGCCACAACGGTCATTTTGATCTGGTTGGGAGAAATATCCAGGGTCCGCCACCCAAGCCGTTGCAGCAGTACGAGGTGAAGGTGCGGGGCGAGGAAATATTCGTTTCGAGAAAGGCATGAGGAAATTGAACACCGAGGAATCCTCTTCTGCCAAAACCGACTCTACTCCCTCGTGGTTAACCTCCCGTGTTCCTCTCGCCCAAGTATTAGAATTTCTTAGTCACAAGACGGTGCCGTGGCACCGGGGATCGCACTGGTACCTGTTCGGCGGAATCGCACTTCTGCTGTTCTGCGTTCAGGTGGCCACCGGCATCATGCTCATGTTCTACTACGTTCCCACCACCGACGCGGCCTATGAGAGCGTTCTTCTCATTTCCGCGAAAGTGCCCTTTGGCTGGCTTATCCGCTCGGTTCACAGCTGGTCGGCGAACCTGATGATTCTGGCCCTGTTCATCCACATGTTCAGCGTCTTTTTCATGCGGGCCTACCGCGCTCCCCGGGAGCTGATTTGGGTAAGCGGCTTCCTGCTGCTGGTTCTGGCCATGACGTTTGGATTTTCGGGATACCTGCTACCCTTCACAAAACTTTCATACTTCGCCACGAAGATCGGGACAGATCTCACCAAACTGGTCCCCGTAATCGGGGAAGAAATGCGGCTCTTCCTCCTCGGAGCCGAAACAATCAGCGGCCCCACGATTACAAGATTTTTTGCCCTTCACGTCGCCATCCTGCCCCCGATATTCGTGCTCTTCTTGATTGCACATCTGGTGTTGATTCAGCTTCTCGGCATGAGCGAGCCGATGGGCACCAAGGAATCGAGGAGCATCCCGTTCTTTCCGAACTTCGTCCTGCGCGAATCCATCGTATGGGTGCTCGTACTGGGCCTGCTGGCCGTTCTCTCGGTTTATATTCCATGGGAAGTCGGCGAGAAGGCGGACCCCCTCGCTCCTGCTCCGGCGGGAATCCGTCCTGAATGGTTCTTTACGTTCCTTTCTCAGTCACTCAAGTACATTCCAGCCACCGTTCTAGGCATAGAAGGGGAGGCCCTGGGCGTTTACGCCATAGGCCTCGGAGGTCTGATATTTTTCCTCGTTCCATTTTGGGACAGGTGGGCGGACCGAGGAATTCGACACTGGGTGGTTACGGTATTCGGCATCCTCGCCGTGATTTATCTCGTAACGATGACCTCGCTGGCTTACTTCAAACCTTATTGAGGCTTACGTTGCGTCGAATCGCATGGATCTCAATCAAATCATTCGGGCTGGCCGCCATTGTCCTGGCCATGGGCGCGGGGCTGGCTGCAGCCCAGACGCCTGCCAAACCGGCCGGGAAATCCCAGAACGCCTGCATCAACTGCCACCAAAATCTTCCCGGAAAGCTGGGAGACCCGGTCAAAAAATTTAAAAAAGACGTTCATGCCCAAAAGGGGATCACCTGTGTGGGCTGCCACGGCGGCGATCAAACCTCCTCGAATTTCGCTGTGATCAAATCCAAAGAGAACGGCTTCATCGGGCGCCCCAAAGTGACCGATATTCCGGAGTTGTGCAGCAAATGTCACAGCCATCTGGAATACATGCGCAAATTCAGCCCCTCTATTGACGTGGGGCAGCTCTCCTCATACAAAACGAGCGTTCACGGGAAGCTTCTGGCGAAAGGCGATACCAAGGTGGCGACATGCGCCAGCTGTCACGGCTCTCATGGTATTCTGCCCGCGTCGAATGCAGCCTCCTCGGTGTATCCGCCGAACGTCTCTGAAACCTGCAGCAAGTGTCATTCGGACACGAATTACATGAAGGGCTACAAAATTCCGACAAGCCAGCATAATGACTATTTGCAAAGCATCCATGCCGAACTTCTGATGGTGAAACGCGATCTTTCGGCACCTACATGTAATGACTGTCACGGAAACCATGGGGCATTCCCGCCTACAGTGAATTCCGTGAGCGGAATGTGCGGCCAGTGTCATGTGAACAACCGGAATCTATTTGACAAAAGTCCCCACAAGAAAGCCTTCGGCGCGCTCCGGCTGCCGGAATGTGCCGTCTGCCACTCTAATCATAAAGTGCTCCGGGCATCGGATAAGATGGTGGGAGACACTCCCCCCTCCGTTTGTGTCAGCTGCCACGCCAAAGGATCGAAGCAACTGCAGACAGCCGCTAATATACGGGCACAGCTTGAGGGCCTCAAAAATGTCATCGGGCAGGCAAACAATAAACTCGAATCCGCCGAACACCTTGGAATGGAAGTTTCCGAGGCCAAGTTCAACATGAAAGAAGCCCGATCAGCACTGATTAAGGTGCGAACCGAAATACACACTTTTTCATTTCCGGATGTGAAGAAAAAGACCGAGGAAGGCAAAAAAGTGGCCGAGGGAGCATTGCAGGCTGCGCTCGCCGCCATCCAGGAGTTTCATGGCCGCAGGCGGTGGGTGATCTTCCCCATCGTGCTGACCATATTCCTGGCAGGTGCCCTGTACCTGAAGCTTCGCGAAATCGAAGGAAATGACCGCAACCGCGGTTGAAAACCCCTCGGGAATATGTTCAGAAGCAAATAAAGTCCACAATATCCTTGGCTTTGCAGCTAACCCGCATTCCCAATCCATTCAAAACAGATCCCCCATATCAAATACCCACTTTTCCGGGGCCGGCAGCATTCATCGCCGGTATCTATTCGGTTTTCGAAGAAAGGAATTGTAGCGCTTAGAGTGACGCACTCACCGTCAGGATATTATTGGCTTCACGCAAGATTTTTTCGGCGCGCTGAATAAGGTTCATGGCGTAAGGCGTGTTGTGGGCACCTCCGCTTTGATCGAAGGCGATGATTTCGAGAATCTTTCTTGTCTGTTCGATCTTGGGGCTCAGTTTTTTTATCACGTCCGGGTGCGCGTCTTCTAAAAGCACGTCAAGCTTCGCCAGTTTGTCCTGAACGGATTCGCGGCCGCCAGCGACATTCTTTTTCCAGACATCCAGGATTTTGATGTAGGCCGGATTGTGGCACTTTTGGCAGCTCGCCCGCACATCGGCCTCCTGGTGTCCCCCGCCGATTTTCGAGTGGCACGACTTGCAGGGCAGGTTCGTCATGGGGGCCTTTGTGGGTTTTTCCTCCTTCAGGCTCTGTCCCTTTCGGAAGGCCACTTGTTTGACGTGGCATCCCTGGCAGGGGATATCCGGCACCTTTTTCAGGACCTGGTGGTGACAGGAGAGGCACTCCTCCCGCTTGATCTTCACGGGGACCTGCTTGTGCTGGCCGATGACGTGGCAGTTGGCGCAGCCGATCCGCATGCCTTGAGCATGCCGGAGGTGGGGGATACGCATGTCGTTCCACGTTACACGTTCGGGCAATTTTACCCCTACCCGGTTGTGACAAAGGGTGTTGCAGAAAGTGCCGGAGATCAAAGAATTCCGCCCCAGGTCTTTCGTGGCAAAGGAAAGGGCAGTCCCCATTTTGTCAATCCTCTCGTTGGCCGCCTGGAGCAGCCGGGCTGTGTAGTAGATGTTGTGGACGGGATTCCCCTCTCTGACCATCTTCAGGTCATGAAGCGCGTCATCGTAAAGCTCCTGCGCAAGAAAGCGCTTCGGGTCATCCTGGGCTTTCTTGAGTCTTTCTCCTGCCGCTTCCGCCTTGGGTCCAATTTCGTCCAGGGCCTTCTGGATGGTGGACTTCCACTCCGCCACCATGCCCCTGTAATTTTCCGGGTGGCAAGTTAGGCAAGCTTCTTCGTTCGCTTTAAACAGGGTCGCTCCTCCCCTGATGCCCTCGGACTTCACGTGGCACGCTACGCATTGCACCTTCGCGAGGTGCATTGGGCTGGGCATGTCATGGAGCCCGATTCCTCCCGTGCCCAGGAGGATATTTTGCTGATTATCGTGTTCTGCCTTATGGCAGCCCGCACAATTTAACTGGCTCGCGTGTACGAGGCTCTTCCGCGGGATTTTGTGCTCGATGGGTTTGTGGCATTGCTGGCATGCGATATTTTTTTCCGACACGTGCTGATCGTGCAGCCAGC
>CAMYJL010000163.1 GCA_947258645.1 uncultured Nitrospinota bacterium | reverse complement strand
GACTCTCGGCGAGCGTCTCCCGCGTGGCCACAAAATCAAGCACCACATCCGCCCCCCCTCTGCCCGTGAGACGACTTGTCTCGTCGGCCACGCCGCGTTCTTCCGTGGCAAAGACCTCATCCGCTCCCGCTTCGAGGACAGCCTCCCGCGTTCGTTTGGATCGAATAGCGGCAATGACCCGCCCGCCGCATGCGCGTGCCATCTGGACGGCGTGAAGGCCCATGCCGCCGCCTGCGCCCAGGATGAGCACGTTTTCTCCGGGATGGATGCGGGCGCGCCCCGTACACGCCTTAACGATGGGCCCGATGGTATTCGGAATGAGACAGGCTTGTTCGAAGGAGACGGTCTCGGGCAGCGGAATGAGATTCCGGGCGGGAACGGCGACATATTCCGCGAAGCCCCCGTCCCGGTGGGCGCCAATCATCCCGCCCCGGTGGTTCTGGAGACCCGCGCAGAGGGTCTCGCGGCCCATCCGGCAGTATTTACATGCACCGCAACTGACGTTGTTGCAAACGACGACGCGCTGCCCGAGGGCAGGCCCATCCACCCCCGGTCCCAATCCGGCCACCTCGCCCGCAGGGCCGTTCCCCATAATGCGGGGAAGCTCTACCCGAAGTGCGCGGCCCGTGCGAAATTCAATTTGAAAAAGATCCACACTCACCGCGCCCACGCGAATGAGCGCCTCTCCCTCGCGGGGCTCGGGATCGGGAACCGTCTCCCACTTCAGATTGTCTGGAGGCCCATACTCCCTCAGGACAACTGCCCGCATCGCGACTCTCCGGATGATGACTTCCACGGCACGGCGATCGGCGGTCGTTCTCCCTAAAAGAATAACCCTCGACGCCGAATTTTCCGGTGAATGAATTTCAAGATAGTGAATGCGCGTACTTCCGTCAACAAGTGCTCTCTTGCCGCTTCCATCGAAGCTTTCTCCCGGGCCTTAAAACGGACTTGAAGGCGCATCCGTTTTAGCTTAAAGTGGAATTTCCATAGAAAACTGAATAGGGAATTTCTCAAGCAACACCCGTGGAGGTAGGAGGTAGATCATGGCCGATGTGGTCCTGGAAAGCCTGACGAAAAAATATGGAGAGGTCACCGCCGTCAAAGAGGTGGATCTGACCATTCACGACCAGGAATTCACCGTGCTTCTTGGACCCTCGGGATGCGGGAAGACCACCACGCTTCGCTGCATCGCCGGCTTGGAAGAGGTGACCGGCGGCAATATCTACATGGAAGGAAGGCGCCTGAACGACGTTCTGCCCCGCGACCGCGATATCGCCATGGTGTTCCAGAACTATGCCCTCTACCCCCACATGACCGTGTACAAAAACATGGCCTTCGGGCTGAAGCTGCGGCGCGTCCCCAAAGAACAAATCGATGAGCGGGTGAACCGTGCCGCGGGCATCCTGGGGCTCGGCGAACTCCTCCACCGGCGCCCCCGGGAACTCTCCGGCGGACAGCGCCAGCGCGTGGCCGTGGGCCGAGCCATCGTGCGGAACCCCCGCGTCTTTCTCTTCGATGAGCCTCTCTCCAACCTCGACGCGAAACTCCGCGT
The DNA here is from genome assembly GCA_947258645.1 of uncultured Nitrospinota bacterium. GTDB lineage: Bacteria > UBA8248 > UBA8248 > UBA8248 > UBA8248 > CAMYJL01. Next base: position 5,992 of record CAMYJL010000163.1, on the reverse strand, counting down.
CCAGACGCGGGTGGAACTTCTCAAGCTTCACAAACAACTCAACGCAACTTCCATCTACGTCACCCACGATCAGATTGAAGCCATGACCATGGGCGACCGCATCGTCATCATGCTCGACGCCACGATCCAGCAGGTGGGTTCCCCGATGGATGTCTACCAAAAACCGGCCAACCAGTTCGTGGCGGGCTTTATCGGAAGCCCGGCCATGAACTTCGCCCCGGCCCGCGTGAGCGCGGATAACGGAAAACTCTTCATCGAGGGTAAGGGATTCAAGATAGGCGTTCTGCAAGAGAATGCAAGCGAGCTCGGGAGTTACCGCGGACAGGAGGTCACTTTCGGGATACGTCCCGAGGATCTCCGGATAGAGACCAACGGCGGGGCCGACAATTCTTTCGAAGCGGTGGTGGACATCGTCCAGCCTGTCGGGTCGGACATCTTCCTCGACCTGAACGTTTCAGGAGATCCCATCACGGCAAGGGTGGAAGCCAACAGAAAAGTGCGCGGCGGGGATCGCCTTCGTTTCTCTCCGCTTCCCGGCCGCGTCCACGCTTTCGACACGACCTCCGGAAAAACAATTCTCTAGAGCCGATCGGAGAAAAATCGCAGATTGTGCCCTCGAGGGGGGGGTGCGTCGTACGAGAAAGATGGGCAGGGATTATATTCCGGGCTGGATCACTGCTTCAGGGCGCCTTCCGTCAAACCCTTCACAAAGTACTCACTCAGAAAAGCATAGATGATGGCGATGGGCAGAGACCCCAGGAGCGAGGCCGCCATCAGCTTGCCCCAATAGTACACATCGCCCAGCGCCAGCTGGCCGTGAACGCCCACCGGCACTGTCTTGAGCGTGTCATCGCTGATGAAAGTGAGGGCATAAATGAACTCGTTCCATGAAAACGTGAAGGCGAATATCCCCGCAGCCAGCACCCCCGGAAGCGCCAGCGGCAAGGCGATTTTGTAGAAGGCCTGAATTCGGGTGCAGCCGTCGATGATGGCGCTCTCTTCCAAGTCGGCGGGGATGTTCTTGAAATAGCCCAGCATGAACCAGGTGCAGAAGGGGATCAGGTGGGTCGGGTACGCCAGGATGAGCGCCAGCCGGGTATTGTTCAGCCCCCAGCTGTTGAAGACATACGCCAGCGGAAGAAACAGAACCGAGACGGGGACCAGGTAGGTGACGATGATCCCCATGCCGATCATGGAGGCACCCTTGAAACGGAGCCGGGCCAGCGCATAGCCTGCGAGGGCACCAACCGTGACGGCAATCGCCGTCGCAATCAGGCCCACGGCCAGGCTGTTGAATATCCAGGAGAAAAATTCCGTCTCACTCAGAAGATCAACGTAATTCTCCAGCGTGAACGTGGGGATCATCCAGGGGAGCCGATCCGCGTCGAAAAGCTCTTCTTCGGCCGTGAACGATGAAATCGCCATCCACGCAAACGGAAACAGCGCGAAGAACATGAAAAACGCCAGGGGAATATAGAGGAAGAATACCTTGTGCAGCGCCCGGCGCTGGCGCATGGAAATCGCCCACTTCTGCTCTTCGGCGGCCTCGCGGGCCTGGGGAATGGAAATCGACATCTAGCTCTGCTCCTTCCGCATGCGGTAGAGCCGGAAAAAGATAATGGCGAAAAGGAGCGGGAACATCGTAAAAGAAACTGCGATCCCCTGACCCAATTTCCCGGCCCCGAAAGCAAGCTGGTAAGCCAGGGTGGAGAAGACATGAGTGGTATTCGCAGGACCACCCTGTGTGAGAACGAAGATGATGTTGAAGTCGCTCATCGTCCAGATGGTGCCGAAAAGGGTGATGATGATGAGGACATGCTTGATATTGGGCAGCGTGACGTGCCAGAACTGCGCCAGATACCCTGCCCCGTCCATATCCGCCGCCTCGTATTGATCCTTCGGAACAGTTTGAAGCGCCGCAAGAAGTGAGACGATGAAAAACGGCGTGGTTCGCCACACGTTGACAATGATAATCGAAGTCAGCGCCGTTCCCCACGAGCTCAACCAGAGAATCTTCTCTTCGATGATCCCGAATGCGATGAGGGATCGGCTGATGACGCCAAACGTGTCATCGTACATCCAGAGCCAGACAAGCGCGCTCAGTATCGACGGTATGATCCAAGGAAGGAGGATGAAGCCGCGGAAGAAATTCTTCATCCGGAACGCCTGATTCAGGATCAATGCTCCCGTCAGGCCCAGAACGATCTTCGCGATTACTGAGATCACGGTGAAAATCATCGTGTTCATGATCGTCCACCGATAAACGGGGTCGTCCCAGAGCTCGATGTAGTTGCCAAACCCGATGAATATGCTCTCCGAACCCACATGCTTGTCCAGCATGGTGAGCCAGATGGCCTGAACGAAGGGATAACCCAACAGGATAATCAGAAGGATAAGCGCCGGGGCGACCAGCAGAAAGCCCAGGACTTCCGGCCGCTCCAGCCTGCGGGCAAGCGGCCCCAGCGGGGGGAAATACTCCCCCCCCGGGGCCTGCTGGAGCACCTGATCAGTTCGTGTTTCAGCGATACCCGCCATCTCGGGGCTACCTCAAAAGGGCACCTTCAGTCTACTTGATATTGTATATCTTTTGGAGCTCTTTCACTGCCTGCTTGATGGTCTCATCCACGGTCTGCTGCCCCTGCACATAGCGCTGGGCCATCGAAACCAGGACAAAGCGCTCGTGGGCTTCCGCCCCTGCGCGGCTGGGCGGTCCCGGCCAGCCCGGCACGTGTGCGTAGTTGGCCTGATCCGTCATCACCTTATAATACTCGTTCTGAGGAAGCTTGGCTCCAAGGCCCTTATAGGTCGGCGTCCACATCCAGGATTTCCGGCTGAACTCCAACTGGATTTCTTCCTTCGCCATGAACTTGATGAACTCCTTGGCCTCTTTCTTTTTCTTGGAATATTTGAAAACCACGAGATACTGTGGGATGGCGGTGGAGTGGCGCCCGCCGGGTCCTTTGGGAATCAGGGTGAACCCGGTGTTTTCATAAAGTGTCTTCCACTTTTTCTTGGTGCTGGCCTTCCACCAGATGCTGGGGGAGTTGATCGTCATCCCCGTTTTTCCCGCCAGAAAGGTCTGGTTGTTCTCCAGGATCTTCCACTGAATCACCGCTTTGGGCCAGGCTTCCTTGTAGGCCTTCTTGATGAAGCGAAGGCCCGCGCGGGTACCCTCGGAGTCCAGGGTGATTTTCTTACCGTCCTTGGAAATCTGTCGGCTTCCGTATCCCCAGAGGATGGAGTTCACCGTCGTGCTGGGGTCGATGACGTGGCTCCCCAGCGATTCCGCCCAAGGGGCCAGTTTAGCCGCCTTCAGCTTTTTCCCGATGCGCAGGGCATCTTCCCAGGTGTCGGGCGGGTTCTCGCCAATTTTCTTCAGAAGATCCTTCCGGTAGGTCATCACCTGCGAGGTCGTCATGAAGGGGGCTGCCAGCCATTTGCCGTCGATGAAACCACCATCCTTGTACAGGTCGTAGAAGCCACCGTGTTTCGGTGCAAGGTCGGACATAACATCATCCAACGGCTCTAGAGAGTCCTTCACGGTGATGGCACCATTGTATACGACCATGAGGGCATCCGGTCCCGCCTTGGTCTCGGCGGCCGTGATCAGGCGGCGGCGCAATTCGCGCGAAGGAATAAACTCGATTTTCAAATCGATTCCCGTGGCTTTTTTGAATCTTGCCGGGATGGTCTTCAGGTAGGTTTGCGCCGCCGTCACTGGGACGGCACGGACGGTCACTCGGAGCGGATCGGCAAAGACAAATGAAACTGTGAGTGAAATCGCGAAAATTGCCAAGAGAAATGCTGTAAGACACTTCCTTCCGATCATGGCAAATCCTCCTTGCTCGTTCCATTGGAACCGAAAATTTAGACCCCCATGTCGGCCGTGACTTGTGGTTCCCCTCAAGACACATTCAACCGCGGATGGACCACGAGGGCTTTATCGAGAAATTTCCCGAATAGAGACTCCTTCTTAGATAGTTCAATCAGACCTTATTTATCAAGAATAGTCTTATCGTATTCACTCGAGCTCAGTTTTGTCAAATGCCCCTTTTCCATGGATATCCCCCTACAACTCCCTGTGCAGCCGCTTCTCAAGGGCTCCCGCTATCCCGCTCAAACCTCTTCCCCTTATCCCCGGGCCTGCTTCCCGATGGAATTCGGCTCTCAAACAGGTTTCCATTCCTCTCTCTCTTCCCACTGGTCAAATACGCTCTGGGCGGCCCGGAGGGAGGCGTTCGTCCTTGGATATCCAATATATGGAGCGCAGGTGGTGATCGCCTCGATGACTTCATCCTGCGTGGCCCCCTGATTCAGAGCACCCCGAACCTGCCTCTCGACGCCATCATATTCGCCCTGGGAAGCGCATACGGCAGTGAGAATGAGTTCTTTTGTCCTGATATCCAGCAAGGGCTGCGCCCAGACGGTTCCATAGCAGTATTCAAAAATGGCCCGGCCGTGCATGGGGGAAATTCCGGCTATTTCGCCGATTCTTTCTTCTCCCGATCTGCCCAAACAAGAAAGAGCGATCGCTTTTCCTTTTTCATATCGATCCTCGTCTGCCATGTCATTTCCCTCCTGAAAATTATTGGACACAATCACTCACTCCTAAAAAAACCAGAAACGAAAAATGGAGTATTTCTGGATCGGCAGAAATCCGCATGACATCTAAAGAAACATTCGAAAGGCAGGTGCATTCAAACGGGGACAGGATCCGGAGCACAAATCAGTTTTGGGTTGAGCAATCCCCTGTGCCTGGCGAATTGGTAATTCTAGCTTGAATCAAACCTCTCGTCGCCTTGGTCCTAAGGGAAATTCCCCCTAACCTTCCCCGCCATGATGAATCTATTCTTGATTTCCGCCCACTTCCTGGTGTCCATGGCGAATTAGTGATTCGGCCAATATCAATGGGATCAAATTTTCAGGAGGCACAGGTACCATTATCGGGGACAGGTCATTCCAACAAGCCCACAATATTCAATTTTGCGGGGCACAACAGCACGGGAAAGCATTTCTACAACACCTGCATCCGTTCCTCCCCCGCCCTCGGCCCCAGGTTGCCATAGCGATGGTAGTCGTGGCTGATGCTCTGCTCCCGGAGATACCACAGAAGCTCCACACGCCCCTCCGCCAAGACCGGCGCGCGGGCCACGTAAAGACCGGTCTCCTGCGCCGCGGCGAAAACCTCGGGAGCCACCCGATCCGGCGCGGCATAGCGGACGCGTTCAGTCTGTCTCTCGCGAATCACCTCCGCCAACATCTCGTCCGACTCATCGACGAACTCGATGCTCCCCGCCCAGGATTCAGTCATCTCCTCAAGCATTCCAAGAACAGGCGCCCGATAGCCCGGTGAAAAACTCACCGTCATACGACACCCCACCGTTTTGGCCGCACAAACACGCGCCAGAAGATCAAAAGCTGTGTCGTCCGGATGCACGCGGATGCGGAGCTCCCGTACCGGTAGATAGCGGCGGATATTGTCCTGTCCCAAAAGCCGGAAATGATCGTGGAAACTTCCGAATTCTTGCTGAAAATTCAGGCTATAACTCCCAATTGCGGAGATCACGCGAGAGATGTCTTCATGGGGGATTTCGCCCCGAGAATTGAGTAAGTTGGCCAGATGGTCCCTGAGATCCGCGAGTTGGGGATCCGTCATGCTCTGTCCGTCCTGCGGTTCATCGATCTCGTCAAAATCCATCAGTTGCGCGACATAGTTGGGGCCGCCCGCCTTGATGCCGGGTCCGAAAGCCGACTTTCCCATTCCCCCGAAGGGTTGCCTGAGAACAATGGCCCCGGTCGTGACCCGATTGATGTACAGGTTTCCCGCCTCGACAGCCTCCCGCCAGATTTCCTGCTCGCGGTCATCCAGGCTCTCCAGGCCCGATGTGAGCCCGTACCCCGTCTGATTCACCAGGGAGATGGCTTCCTCCAGATTTTTTGACCTCATGACACCGAGAACGGGCCCAAATAGCTCTGTCATGTGGGTGAAGCT
>CAMYJL010000162.1 GCA_947258645.1 uncultured Nitrospinota bacterium | reverse complement strand
GGGGCCTCACCGCGGCCCGCTCTTTTGAGGGACTGGGTTATGCGGAGGCCCTGGCGCTCCACCGGGGCGAGGCGGATTTTGAGGTGACCGTGGAAGCGGTCACTCAGCTCCACCGGAACTACGCCAAGCGCCAACGTACCTGGTCGCGTAAACTGAGCAATGTGCGCTGGTTTAACCCGGCCGATCTCAGTTGGGACGAACTGGTCGAACGGGCGGGCGAAGAACTATTATCTTATCTGGAGAGTTTTCCCTCCGATTCCGGCGGAGAATCGACGGAAGGGAGGGGAGAGAGATGATGTCTTGAACGTGGTCATCATCGGGTTTAAAAGCGCGGGAAAATCGACGGTAGGTCCCCATCTCGCCGAGCAAATTGGTTTTGCGTTCGACGATCTGGATCGCCGCCTGGCCGAGAGGGCGTCTGCCGAGTTGGGGGAGGTGGTTGATTTCCGGGATGCCTTCCGGCGCCTGGGTGAGGCGCGTTTCCGTGAGCTGGAGAGCGGGCTGTTGCGGGAGGCGATGACGGAGGACAGCCTCGTACTTTCCCTGGGAGGCGGTGCCCCGTTTGATCCGGTGGTTCCAGGCCTGGTTCAGGAGCATTGCGTGGTGTATATCCGCGTACGGGAAGAAGACCTGGTTGGGCGGGTTCGCGCCGGCGGATGGCCTGCCTACCTGGAGAAGGAGCCGGATCCCGAGAGTGCCCTGCGGCGCCTGCTTCGTGAGCGGCTTCCGAGATATGAAGAGATGGCCGACGTGGTGATCGACAATCCGGACGAAGGCCATCCGGCCCGCAGCGCGGAGGTGGGCGCGAGCCAGGTTCGGGAGTGGATGAAAAACCGGCATTAACCGTATGAATGGAAGGAGGATGAATCTCTGTGTCTAATACGTTCGGGCAGGCTTTCCGGTTTACGACATGGGGGGAATCCCACGGGCCGGCGATTGGCGTTGTCGTCGACGGGTGCCCGGCGGGGTTGGACCTCGATGAATCCGACCTTCAGCGCGACCTCGATCGCAGGCGGCCCGGGCAGAGCCAGGTGACGACGCAGCGGAAAGAGGAAGACCGCGCGGAAATTCTGTCGGGTGTGTTCGAGGGGAAGACAACCGGCGTGCCGATTTCGATTCTCATCCGGAATAAGGACGCCGATTCTTCGAAATACGACAACCTGAAAGATCTGTATCGTCCCGGCCACGCCGATTTTACCTACATGGAAAAATGGGGCCACCGGGATCACCGGGGGGGCGGAAGATCGAGCGCGCGGGAGACGGCCGCCCGGGTGGCGGCGGGGGCGATTGCCAAAAAGCTTCTCTCCACCCTTGGGGTGACGATCATGGGGTTTGTCAGCCAGATCGGCGATGTCACGTGGGACGGGACCGATTTCGATCCGGAGGAGGTCGAGCGGAACAGTTGCCGCTGCCCCGATGCCGAATCCGCCCGGAAGATGGAAGAGGCCATCCTGGCTGCGCGGAAGGCGGGGGACTCTCTCGGCGGGATCATTTCCATCATCGGGATCGGAGTCCCCCCCGGATTGGGCGAACCTTTATACGGGCGCCTGGACGCCGATTTGGCGTCTGCCATGATAGGAATCAATGCGGTGAAAGGCGTCGAGATCGGCGCGGGTTTCCGGGCCGCGACGATGAAGGGCTCGGAGCATAATGACGCTTTCGATTATGTGGATGGAAGAGTCGTCCCCCGGACAAACAACGCCGGTGGAATTCTGGGGGGAATTTCTTCCGGCGCGCCCGTTGTTGTGACCTTTGTGGTCAAGCCGACTTCCTCCATTCTGATAGAACAGGATACGGTGACGACCTCCGGCGAGAAGACCACGGTGCGCGTGGAGGGGCGTCATGATCCATGCGTGGCGCCGCGGGCGGTTCCGGTTGGGGAAGCGATGATGGCTCTCGTTCTGGCGGATCACTGGCGCCGCAGCCTGGGCAGCCGCGTGGAGAACTTTTGAGCGAATATTTCGCGAGAAATGCTTGAGGGCGTGGCTGGGGGGGGGTGCTTTAACGGGCCTTGAACTGAAGTCCCGTCAGATCCTTGATCGTGATGTAGCCTTTGTTTACCGATATCATCTCTCTTTGTTTATAGGATTTGAGCGTTTTGTTCACGCTTTCGCGCGTGGCCCCGACCATGTCGGCGAGATCTTGTTGCTTTAGCCGCATGTTGATGAGGATGTCCCCGTTTTCCCCGGGCTGGCCGTAGCGCGCCGCGAGCTCGAGCAATCGTTTGGACAGGCGCGAGGGCAGGTTGCAGAAGGCCGCGTCGCTGAGTAGTTCGTCAGTCCTCCGTAGCCTGAGGCTCAACTCACCGAGAATGGCCACGGAAGCTTGTGAATGTTCGGCGAGATAACTAAACAGGTCTTTCTGATCGAGGGTCAGAATCTCTGTTGACTCGGCGGAGATAGCGGTCGCCGAACGGGGCTCTCCATCGAATAGAGAGAGTTCGCCAAAAAAATCTCCCGTGGAAAGAAGGGCGACGAGTACATTTTCGCCGTCCGTCGATGGCAGGACGATTTTCACTTTTCCCGAGATGATGATGTAGAGGGTGGAGCCAGGATCGTTTTTGTGAAAAATGATCTGGTCGCGCTCGAAGCGGCGTCGCAGAAGCCTGCTTGCCAGTTGGGATAAACCGTCATCCGGCAAATGCGAGAACAAGGGAACCTGGGCTAAGATGGCTTCAAACACGGTAAGTTCCTCTTCGGTAGCGGACATTTTTATCGCCCGAACAGTATATTAGCCTAATCTGCGTCAAGCGGAGGATAAAACTCCCGGATTTTTTTGTCCGGATGTGACCAAAAACAAAGAATTTTAGGGTATTCTGTCTCTATTCAATTCAGGAAATTTAAATAATACAAACCGGATGTGGCCTGAAACCGGTTTTTGTCTCAGATAATGAGGTGAGGGCGGGCCGGGTCCATCGTCCCGGATTTGGGCGATGAGATGTCACCCGCGGCGGTAAATATAAGAGAGGCGAGAAGATTCATGAAGCTCGGTGTGGTCGGGTTGGGCGTTATAGGCAGATCGATCGTGAAGGCGGCGGATGAAAACGAGATACCCGTTACGATCTCGGCCGTGACGTCCCGGACGAAAGATAAGGCAGGGGCTTTTCTCGATTCGCTGAAAAAAAAGCCGCCGTTCATGGACCTGGCCGGTGTGGCGAAAGTGTCGGACATGGTGCTGGAGGCCTCGGGAGGATCCACCGTCGAGGCCATTTGCCGGAAATCGTTCGAGCGGGGGAAGGATGTCATCCTGAATTCGGTCGGGGCGCTTTTAGAACGCGACGATCTCATCGAGCTGGCAGAGCGCAGCAACGCGCGCATCTACGTTCCCTCGGGGGCGATCATCGGGCTGGACGGCCTGAAGGGGGCCGCCGTGGGAGAGATGGAATCAGTGACGATGACGACGCGGAAGCCACCTGAGAGCCTGAAGGGCGCCCCCTTCATCGAGGAAAATGGCATCGACATCGAATCGATTCGCGAGCCAACGGTGATTTTCGAGGGAAGTCCGATCGAGGCGTGCAAGGGTTTTCCTGCGAACATAAACGTGTCCGCGGCAGTCAGCCTGGCTGGTATCGGACCTCACCGGACCCGGCTTCGAATCATGTGCGATCCCACCGTGGACAGAAACATCCACGAGGTAGAAGCGGTGGGTGAATTCGGCCGCTCTTTTTTCCGGATCGAAAACGTGCCTTCTGAGAACCAGCGTACCGGCATTTTGACCTACCTTTCCACCATCGCATTTTTGCGCCAACATTCGGCGACGCTGGTGGTGGGCACCTGAGCCGGAATCAGGCTGACCCCGGCGAAAGCCCCACGAGAGGGAGATTTGTGCTTTGAGTGACAAACCCGTTTTTTTCGTTCCCGAACCCCGGGAACCGATGCCGCTTCTCAGGGAACTTCTCGAGCCCCACGGAGAGGTTCGCGAGGGGGGTGCTAAGAAGTGGCAGGAAGAAGACCTTGTTCGCGGCGTTCCAGAATGGGACGCTATCCTGGTCACCTCGCGCGAGCAGGTCACCGAGCGGGTGATCCAGGCGGGCACCCGCCTCAAGATCGTCGCAAAGTTCGGTGTCGGGGTGGAGAACATCGATATCCCCGCAGCGTCCCGGGCGGGGATACCGGTCACCAATTGCCCGGGGTCGAACGCGATTGCCGTGGCGGAGGCGGCACTGGGTCTGATGCTGGCGGCGGAACGGCGGATTCCGCAGTACATGGGCTGCCTTCACGGGGGCGCGTGGCGGGAGGTTCTCGAGGACTCACGCGAGCTCACGGGGGCGGCGTTCGGTATCGTGGGTTTCGGAAATGTGGGCCGGGAGTTCGCCCGCCTCCTTCGGGGATTTGAGGGAAGGGTGCTGGCCTGCGATCCGTATGTGCCGGTAGAGGTGATGCGCGCGGGGGGGGCGGAGCCTGTGGATATCGATACGCTGACGCGCGAATCGGACGTGATTTCGGTGCACTGCAGCCTGACGCCGGAGACGAGAGGCATGTTCGACGCCGCCCGCTTCAAAATGATGAAGCGCGAGGCCATCATTGTGAACTGCGCCCGGGGGCCGATCGTCAATCAGGAGGACCTGGCGGCGGCGCTGCGGGAGGGGGTCATCGGCGCTGCGGGGCTGGATGTTTTTGAAACGGAGCCGCCTCCCCGGGATAACCCATTGTTTTCGCTTGAGAATGCCATCGTGACGCCCCATCTGGCGGGCTCCACCCATCTGGCCCATGAACGGGTATTTCACACTTCGGCGGAGAATATCCTCCGGGCTGTCCGGGGTGAGCGGCCAATTCCGGGAACACTGCGCAACCCGGAGGTATATGGAAACGGGGCCGGGTGAGCCCGGGTTGTCCGTGCCCTTGATTCTGGTTGCGCTGGGGTTTGATGGGTCTTTATACTTCCCCGGTTGTCTTGAAATCGCTTAAAATTCTCCTCAGGAGGCTTTGTTTTGGAAGGCGCTACCGAAAAAATTTGGATGGACGGGGAGTTTTTGCCGTGGGATGAGGCGAAGATTCACGTCCTGACTCATAGCCTGCACTACGGCCTGGGGGTTTTTGAGGGGATCCGCTGCTACAACACGGCCCGGGGGGCGGCGGTGTTCCGTCTGGACGAGCACATGCGGCGGCTCTACGATTCCGCGCGCATCGTCGGCATCGAAATTCCCTACGACCGGAAAGTTTTCAGGGACGCCGTCCTTGAGACGATTCGCGTCAACAGGGTGAACGAGTGCTACATCCGGCCCTTGGTGTGGCGGGGCTATGGCTCGATGGGCGTGAACCCCAAAGGGGCGCCAGTGCGGTGCATGAACGCGGTTTGGAAATGGGGGGCCTACCTGGGCGAGGATGGCCTGAAGAAGGGCATCCGCGTGAAAGTTTCCTCCTTCACGGGCCACCATCCCAATAGCTACATGACAAAAGCCAAGACGACCGGGAACTACGTCGTCAGCCAGATGGCGAAGGTCGAAGCCGTCGAGAGCGGCTACGACGAAGCCCTCTTGGTTGACCCGGAAGGTTATGTGACCCAGGGCTCGGGAGAGAACATCTTCCTCGTCCGCGACGGTGTGCTCAAGACTCCGACGCTGGACGGTGTTCTGAGAGGGATCACTCGCGACGCGGTCTTGTCCCTGGCCCGGGAGCAGGGAATCGAAATTGAGATTGCCTCGTTTGCACGCGACGAGGTGTATTCAGCCGACGAGGCTTTCTTCACCGGAACAGCGGCCGAATTGACCCCGATTCGTGAGGTGGACGGCCGCCCCGTCGGCAGCGGAAAACCGGGTCCGCTGACCCTGCAGCTCCAATCTGCCTTCTTTTCCGCGGTTAATGGCGAGGACGAAAGCCACCTCGGCTGGCTCACTTCGGTCTGATCGGTTTTATCATGCAAATAGGGGAGTTGCTTCGTGCCGATTTACGAGTATGAGTGCCGTGCCTGCGGCGACGAGCATGAGATCATTCAGAAAATGTCGGAGGGTCCGCTCCGGAAATGTCCTTCCTGCGGCGCGCTCAAGCTGCGCCGGAAGATTTCGCGCTCCGCGTTCCACCTCAAGGGCGACGGATGGTACGTCACCGACTACGCGAAAAACGGAAAGGACAAGGAAAAGGAATCCGTTCAGGAATCTTCCTCAAAGAGCGAAACGAAGAGCGAATCCAAGAAAACTGAAAAAGCCTCGGGCGGTAAAGGAAAATCCGAATCGAAAAAGGCCTCCGGGAACAAATCCTCCGACTAGCTGTTTTCTTCCATGAAACACTCCTGAAAAAATGCCTCTCAGCCCAGTTCGGATTTTGGAATTATCGCCACCAGGCGAACGATGCAGCCGTCCCCGCCCTCCCAACGCCAGGGGAAGGCCGCGACCGTGAAGCGCTTTCCGACCACGCGGTCGATATCGCCCCCCACGTTTTCGAAGCCGACGATCCCGTTTCCGAGCAATAGCCGGTGGCAGGGTTCCCAGTCGGGAAAATCTGCGCTGGGAGACCGCCCATGCTCGGCCTTGTACTCTTCAATCGTGAAGGGGCAGATGGGATCCGGTCCCCAGGCGATCTTCGTGCCCAGGGGATGATCCAGTGCCTGATGGTCGCAGCCGACGCCCTTTACCCCTTTTTCCACAAACCACTCGCCCGCCTCGCGGTAGAGACCGGGTGAGTAGATGAAATATTTCGTGCTGTCGGCGTAGTACTGATGCCAGCCCGTGTGGAGGATGACAATATCGCCGGGCCGTATCTCGGGCCGCGCGTTTTCGAGATCCTCGGGTGAGATCACCTCCCATTTTTCCTTCGGGATATCGACACACACCGCGTTCCCGAAGTAGCTTTTCAGCGGGACTTCATCCATAAAGGGAGTGCCCTCAATGACGTGTGCCGGCGCATCCGTGTGTGTTGTACAGTGCATGAAGGTTGTAATCTGCTGGCTCAGAACCTGGCTCTTTGCGTGATAGTGAAACCGCTCGATCTTCACGTCCGGAAAATACGGCCACAGCGGCGCCCGGTGTCCCCAGGGATGGCTCAGATCGATGAATTCGTAGTCGTCCATGCGGTCGGTGTCGATGAGCATGAGGTGTTCTCCGTCGAAAAGAATCCAGGGTGAAGAAAATGAAAAGGAAATAAAAGGTAGCAAAGACGCAGTGTTTTCGCCAATGAGGCCGTCGTCGAGGGAAAACCCGGCGCGGTGAATTTTTAGGATTGAGGGAAAATATGGAAATGGTCGAGTGTCCCGCCTGCGGGCTCCGGTTCACTCACAAAAGCCCGAACCATTGCACCGCCTGCGGACAGGTCCACTGCCGAAACTGTCTCAAAGTTTTCCGCGACGAAATGGAAGACGACCCCGAGGCCCGGTTCATTGTCCTCTGCCCTGAGTGCGACGGCGCCGTCTCCTGGCGCATCGAGGCCCAGGAAGTCGCCCCCTCCAGCTGGCAGGAGTACGACGGCGGGAAGTAGGGGGGCGCGGCCCCCGGCATCGCGGTCCGGAGTTCGATTATTCTCCCGAGAAAGACTGATAGGTTTTCAGGACGTTGTAGTTGTGAAGGTCGACGAAAAAATCGGCCCGGGGATGATCGGGCGGCGGTGCGAAGGGCGCTTCGAGCGGGATGCTCGCCTGTGTCTCTTTGAGCGTCCATCCC
>CAMYJL010000161.1 GCA_947258645.1 uncultured Nitrospinota bacterium | reverse complement strand
GAAAGGTTCCGAAGGCGGAAGGTACCAGGTATTTTTCAACCCCACGGACAAGACCACCTCTTATCTGGTGGACACGCAAAATGGAAGAGTCTGGCAATCCGCGCTCGACAATAAAATCAAGCTTCGTTACTGGCGGCCCATGCCCGTTGAAGGGCTCGACTACCCCATCTCGAGCTACAAAAAACCGGCCATCAAGTTCTTCTTCGAAAAGAACAGGGGCTTGGTAAAGGTAAAATAGCCGGCGGTAACGTTCAGAGTAAAGTAAAAGTGATGGAGATCCGGGCCTCCCGGGAGGAGTACTTCTGGATATCAACCAGAACCTCACACGGCAGGCAAATCAATGACTGGCACCGGAAAGTAACCCGATAACCTTCGCCAGGCCTCCCCGTCTCTCCATTTCTCTTCCGTTCCCGCTTCAGCCAATTCCCCCGGGGCCATCGCCAGGCCTGAAAGCGCTGGTCCGGGCCCCGGGGGCCTTCTGTCCCAGGGCGTATCGCACTGAAAGCGGATGACCCCAGGAAAACGGATCAGACCGGGGCGATCCTCCCCATCTTCCCGCTCGAAATGGTCATGGCGGCTACCCGCCACCTGCCGGACTGTTCATCTACGCCGAAACAGATCGTCCGCACCACCACCAAACTCGCCAGAGAAAAAAACATCACTCCCGCCCATGTCGCCGAGGCAATTCCGTACAGGCAGCTCGGCGCACTTGTAGTGGGGAAGTCAAGGAACTTTCTTGTAATGACCCCGAAAAAACGCGAACGAAAACTATTCCAAAGAATAAAGGGGCGAATTTAGGTTAATATGCGATTCCATGATGAATAACCATGGATCTTGCAGCAAGAACGAAGAAAATAGGGGGGAAATGATTGAATCGATGGTCAGGGAGGCCGGCATGTCGAATCATGTCATTCGAAAAACGGGCATAATGATTCTGACCGCTGTTGCCTTTTGGCTCGGCACGCAACAGGCTCATGCCGGAAAGAAAGATGACACCCTGGTTGTTGCGGTCCAGCGCGGCATCCGCTCTCTCGATCGACTCTATACCCGGCAGCGCGAGGCGCTGATCCTCGCCCAACTCACCGACGACGGCCTGTTCTATGCGGACCCCAAGACACTTCGGTTCGTCCCGCTGGCGGCAAAATCGTACAAATTCATCGACGAGACCACGCTTGACGTGGTGGTTCGCAGAGGCGTGAAGTTCCACGACGGAAGTCCGCTCACGGCCGACGATGTCGTCTATACCTACAAATGGGCACGGAGCCGGAAGGGCAGGACCCTGAATACGAAAAAACTGCGCCGCTGGATGAAAAGCGTCGAAAAAACCAGCCCGATGAAGGTCCGCTTCAGGCTGAATTACCCCTACCCCATGGCGCTTCGCGACATGGGCATCAGCATTTATCTACGCAAGAAGGGTTCATACGACTCTACACGGAAGAAGAGCACAAACCGGCGTTCCCTCAGTTACTCCCTTAACGGATTGGGCCCCTACCGGGTCGTCCAGTTCGACCCGGGGAAGGTGGTGATCCTCGAAAGATTCGAAGGCTACTACGCGTCCAGCCCCAAGGGGCGGCCCGCCATCAAGCGAATCATATTCAACACGATTCCAAGCTGGGGCGCACAGCAAGCGGCAATGATGAGCGGCAACGTCCAATGGATGTACAGCGTACACACGAAAATCGCCGAGAACCTGGGAAACACGCCGAAGGGCGTCCATCTTGTCGGTCCATCCCTGCGCGTCGGCTTCGTCGTCATGGACGCCGTCGGCTACACAGGCAAAAACAACCCCTTCACGAAAATCGAGGTCCGCCGGGCAATGAACCACGCCATCAACCGGGAAGCCATCGTCAAACAAATGATGAAGGGCAATTCCAGGGTCATCCATTCGGCCTGCCATCCGGCCCAGTTTGGCTGCGCACAGGATGTGAAGAAGTATGATTACAATCCGGCCAAGGCGAAGGAACTTCTCCGAAAAGCAGGATATCCGAACGGGTTCGAATTCGTTTTCTGGGCCTATCGGGAGCGGCGGGTGGCCGAGGCGATTGTCGCCCATCTCACCAGAGCCGGGATTCGGGCCAAACTCCGCTACGTCAGGGCCCACACTCTCGGCCGGGCGCGAAGGAGCCGCGAAGTCGCCGCCTATTTCGGGACGTGGGGGTCGGGCAGCACAGCAGACACTTCGATGATCGCGGGTGAACATTTCGCTCCCCGCTCCAACCGGAATATGTCCAAGGACAAGGACGTGCAGAAATTCATCCTCACCGCGGAAAGGACGCTGGATCCGAAAAAACGCGAGTACGCTTACAGAAAAGGACTTCAACTGATTGCCGAAAGAGCGCTATGGATTCCTCTCTTCTCGTACTCCATGAATTACGTAGTTTCGAAGGATTTGGACTTTGTGCCGCCGAAAGATGGCCTGCCGCGGCTATTCCTCGCCAGATGGAAATAGGTTGAAAACCTGAAGCAGTCAGACGGACCCCCATGAAACGGAAACACCTCCAGGCCCGGAGCGGAATGTGACGCCTTAACGAATCGATTTCCCGACCAGCCTGGGATATGCGCCAAATAGAAGTCCGGCGAATCCGGCAAAGATCAGGCCAAGACAAATTGTACCAATCCGCCTTCGTTTTCCAGACAAATTCCCGCAGATCATCCCTTCCTCTCCGGTAAATTCGATTTGCTATCACCGGGACTGACCGCTGGGAGTTAATGGCTGGGATTTTGTTACAATCAGAACACCGAAAGCTTAAGGTTCTGCCAATCTTCGCTTAGACCGGAACAGAAGAATCCTTTCGATCGATCCACTTCCTCATGACGGCAGAGAGTTCCTCTTCGTCAATGGGCTTGGTCAAGAAATCATCCATTCCCGCTTCCAGGCATCTTTCCTTGTCTACCGTCATGGCGTTGGCCGTCATGGCGACAATCGGAATGCGCCGACTCTCCGCATCGCGGCGGCGAATCTCCCTTGTGGCCTCGTAGCCGTCCATTTCCGGCATCTGGCAATCCATAAAGAGAATATCGTAAGACTGGGATACGCTCATCTTAAGCGCCTCTTTGCCATTATTCGCGATATCGACGCTGCACCCCAATGATCTGAGCATCGCCGATCCAACTATCTGATTGATCCGGTTATCCTCGGCCAGGAGCACCCTGAGATGGAAAACCCGCGACTCATCCCCGGCCGAATCACCCGTAACCGCGGATACCACTTGAACGGGATGGTGTATTGAGCGGGATGCACCCGATGTCCGCCTTTTCTGAGCCAGGACGGTGACGAGCATATCCATGAGATGGGAGGGCCGAACCGGTTTCGTCAAAACCTCGTAAAAGCCGGCCTCCTCCATCAACTTGGCATCGTCCTCATGGCCCAAGGATGTGATTCCGACAAGACAAATTTCCTCGAGTCTCGGATCCGCCTTGATTTCCCGGATCAGCTTTTCTCCTCCGGCCCCCTCCATGGAGATATCCGCCATGAAGATTTGATATGGGTCACCCTCCCTTTCGGCGTTCTGGAGCATCTGGAGAGCCCGATCCGCTGCTGCACATTCATCAACATCAAGACCCCAATGTGCCAACTGCTCCCGTATTGCGCCGGAGGCGGCCCCGGAATTTTCCATCAACAGAACACGCATACCCAACAGGCTGATACCAGGCGAAGACGAGATCGGAGGAGGCTCGTCAAGAGGCAGCGGAAGGCGGAACCAGAACCTTGACCCCTTTCCGGCCTGGCTCTCCGCCCCGATGGTGCCGCCCATCAACTCGACCAGACTTTTGCATATGGCGAGGCCGAGCCCCGTACCCCCGAACTTTCTCGTCGTCGAGCTGTCCGCCTGGGTGAACTTTTGGAAAAGACGGGAAATCTCTTCATCAG
The DNA here is from genome assembly GCA_947258645.1 of uncultured Nitrospinota bacterium. Taxonomy (GTDB): domain Bacteria; phylum UBA8248; class UBA8248; order UBA8248; family UBA8248; genus CAMYJL01. The sequence continues at coordinate 3,732 of CAMYJL010000161.1, read as the reverse complement.
CAATCCCGATCCCCGTATCTTCGACCGAAAAATCGCAATCAATCTGACCGCCGTCACCTTCCCTGAAGCGCACACTCACCGACACCTGCCCTTGCGCGGTGAACTTGATGGCGTTGTGCATCAGGTTGGTCAAAACCTGGCGAATTCGGCCGGCATCGCCAATCACACGCCTGGGAATCTCCTGCTGGATGTGGGTGGTCAGCTTGATTCCCTTTTCATCCGCCTTGAGAACCAGCAATTCATGCACATCCTCTATCGCTTCCCAAAGGTCGAACGAAACGGCTTCAATCGACAATTCCCCTGCCTCAACCTTGGAGAAGTCCAGGATATCGTTCAGGATGGTCAGGAGAGATTCGGCCGAATTGTGGATGATTTCAGCATAACCCTTCTGCTTGGCGGAGAGATTCGTTTTCAGGAGCATCCGGTTCATCCCAACCACGCCATTCATCGGCGTACGAATCTCATGACTCATGCTGGCCAGAAATTCACTCTTGGCCTGGTTCGCTGCCTCGGCAGCCTTCATGGCCGCTTTTAATTTTTCCTCCGCCTCTTTTCGTTCTGAGATGTCCCGCATGACCACAAGATTAGCTTCCCTGCCATGCCAATTGACCTTCGAAACGGCGGTTTCAAGCGGAACATAACGCCCATCGAAGCGCCTCATGCGGACTTCCTTGATCGCGTGAAGCATGCTCGGCCTTCGGCCTTCCCGTATATCCTGGATGAATTTCCTGCTTTCAGGATGAAGAAATTCCAACGTGTCATGTCCGAGAACCTGCTCTTCGGAATCGGCGCCCAGAATCTCCAAAACACTCGGATTCACCAGAACGATTTTTCTGTCGGAGTGGACCAGGATCCCGTCAGGAGAGAAAGAAATCAAACTGCGGTATCTTTCCTCGCTTTCTCGCGTTTCCTTGAGAAGGCGGGCCCTCTCCAGGGCTATCGCTACCTGGCTCGCCAGTGTTTGACCGAGCGCAATCCGGTGCTCATCCAGTTTTTGAGTGGTCGGAAAATAAAAAGCCAATGTCCCGAGATTCTCTTCCTCTTCCCGGATGGGGAACACCGCCATGGAACGATGCCCGGCGCGTTGCTGGATATCCCCAAATATCATTTGACTGGGAGCATCGGAGATAAGAGTCGGCGAATCGAAATTGTTGTCAGCCAGGTACTTTCTGGTAATCGGATGCGATTCCGGCAGCGCTCTCAACTCCTCCAAAAAACTTCCGGGGACGTTCCGGCTGGCATAGACCACCGGCTCAAACGAAACGGGGTCTTTCAAATTAACGATGGCCCGATCGGTGCCCATCGCTTCCTCGCTCTCAAAAAGAACCGCGTTCACCACATCTTCCGGTCTCTCTCCCGAGGCAATTTGCTGAATGATCCGATTGAGCGCCTCTTTTTCGGTCATACGCCGGTTCAACTCTTCCGTTCTCAGGGCGACAAGGCGCTCCACATTTTCTGTGCGGCTGATGCCGGCGTGGAAAAAGCGAGTGACGATAAAGGTCAACAACAAGCCGAGGCTAAAAATGCTCCATGAAAGCCAATATTGGTTCCCCAGGAAACGGCCCGGGAGTGGGCGCACCAACAGCGTCCACGTCCGGTCCGCCACCGACACCGGCAACGCTTTGAAAATTCCCCGTCTCAATTCCTCCCCGGCCAGCGATTCTCTTGAAGTCTTTTCGGAGGAGGAGTGGAAATATATCAACCGCTGGCCCGGAGATTTCCCCTCATCGAGCAGATAGACATCAACCTCGCTCTCTTTGTCACCGACGAATAAGCGTACCAGGCTGGTCTCGAAAATATTTTTGACCAGAAAAACCGCGCAAACGAATCCCCGGATTCTCTTCCGACGCTCCTCGACCGTCTTTCCGGGCTGGCCCTCCCGATAAACTGGCTGAAAAACCAGGATTCCCGGTTCACGGCCGTTCCCAGACCGAATCCATATGCGGGAGCTCGAAACAGACCGAGCCGTATCCGTTGCTTTCTCCAACAATGGAGAAATCGAGGGATCCGAGCCCACGTTCAGGCCCAATAATTTTCGGTTTGCCTTGATGGACTCTGAATAATAAATGGGGAAGTAAACGTCTCTGCGTTTTGCCTTGACCAGGTTGCCATCCGAATCGAATTCACGAAACCGGAATTTCCTCACCCCCTCGCTTCGAGCAATTCCGACATATGGGAGCCGACCCGCACGAGAGACTTTGGGGATCCAGTGCAAATCGAGAATGCTGGAATGCCGGTTCAGCAGGGGAAGGACGAATGTTCGGAATTCTTTTCGATCCAGGAACGGCTGTGTCGCATACAGGTCTCTGATAGTCTCCAGAGCTTCTATGTTCACATTGATCTGGTTGGAAATCGTTTTGGCATGGTCCATCGCCACCTGTTGAACCCGCTCATCCGCCCGCTGGTAGACCACGCTGCTGACAGCAAAATACACGGCCACAGATAAGCCAAACCCGACAATGGCGGATAGAAAGACGGGCAAAAACCGGAGATAGCGGCCAAATTCAAATTGCCGAGATTTTCCTGGAGAAAATGAAAGAGGCATCAGAGGTTCCAAAGCCACCTAAAAGAGGTTCTGCACGAGGGAGAGCATCGTCCTGAAAGTGTACTTCGCCTTAATTTCTCTATCTCATGCTAACATTTTGGAGAGCCGAAATGAACCAAAATTCAAGGATTCACAATTGGAATAACGTCTGTATCTATTTGTTTTTTAATATGATTCTGGCCAACAGCAACTGGTGAAACGTGTGAAAAGCTGCCGGGGATTGGAAGTGTTCGTATTCCGGAATTCAGAAGTTCATTTTTCTGACTGATGCAAGGCCGATCTGCCTCACGGCCAATACCGGGACATCGCCCATCGTGCGGTAACATCTCCCTCCATTATCTCCACGGGCCAGCTTCGATCTCGGTTTTCACACGCTGAAATTCCGCCTCCATTTTCTTCAAAAGAGCCTCGGCTCCTTCCAGCGCATTCCCCTCCGCCAGCTCTTCCATCTCTTCGCAAAACTCCGCCATATGCCGTATCCCTAATATTTTACAACTTCCTTTATAGGTATGAGCCACGCGCGTGAGCTTTTCATAATTCTTTTCAGACACCGCCTCCCGCATGGACGAGAACCGGCGCGGGGACTCCATGAAGAAATTATTCAGAACTTGTTCGACCAAGTCCGAACCATATTTCTTCTGAATGGTCAGGAGAATCTGAGTGGAGTCGGAGTCAGGAACACGATCACGGGACTGGGCATCCCCTATCTCCGGCGAATCTGATGTATCGCCTCGAATCGGTCCATCTTCAGCATCCGGCAAGTCCCGCAACTCGGGGCGCAGGGAATCGTCCCGATCATTCGGAGCGCCTCTTCTTCTCCGGCGAAATTTATTCTGCAATCTAAATCTCTCAACCTCTACAAAAGAGAAAATTCCACCGAACGAGCGGCCTTTTCCCTGACTGACTGGCTGGATCATCAACACTAAAAAAATTGGACCCTATCGTATTTTGCCTCAATACCTGCCCATGTTAAGCGAAAGTAAAGCAAAATTTCTGACATTTTGCCAGTTATCGGTTAAAAATCGATCGTTCTCGGCAAATCGATTCCGGCCGATGATCTTCCCAGACTTCTTCGGCCCCTTCTTATCCCTGGATTCTCCCTCTGTGCCATAACCGTGGGACTCTCATCACAAATTGCATATCGAATCGCGGAAACATGATAGATGGTACTGGAGGGGCGACAGTTG
>CAMYJL010000160.1 GCA_947258645.1 uncultured Nitrospinota bacterium | reverse complement strand
CGCATCCACACGGGCATGGAGAATCTCCACAGGTCATCATGGAAAACGAAAAAAGAGGCCCTTCCTACATCTGCAACCTCTTCTCTCCCGCCATTATTCCCGCCCGATGATGGGAATCCGCCTGATCCTCCTCCTTATTTTCTGTCTTTCGATCCTGCCAGGGCGTACATCTCAAAGCCGTCGGCACGCATCACCGGAGAGCGCCCGCGCAGATACGCCACAAACCCGAGTGGTTGAAGCGGATAATCCGACGGCACCGGCATTTTTGTTTCAAAGTAGACATGCGTAATTCCCCGCCGCACAAGCGCCTTTTCCAGCCCGGCCCCACTCAGGTTTTGAGTGAACAGGCGCGCAACATCAGGACTTTTGATAGCGACCACCGGGAACCACCCGCGCGTCAGGGCGAGAAACACCTCCGGGCGGTGAAAGGTCAAAGGTCTGGCATCGGGAGGAATCCGCCCATACCAGCGGCCCTGAAATCTGGAAATCGGGCTCATTCGAAAGAAACGATCGGCGAGTACAGGCGTCCGAGTGGCCGTCTTGAGGGCGCGCTTCAGGCGATTGTCCAGATGGACGGGCAACAACGCGATGATGAAAACCAACCCCCATGCGGCCGGAAGCACCCATGGGGACGCGTAAAGCCTCCCGGTGCCCTCGCGCCTTTTGATTCGGTCAATCATTCCTCCCGCCATGCAAGCGGCGCAAACGGCGGTGAAGGCGGAAATAAAAAGCGCATAGCGGAGGGGGAAGTCCGCGGAGAACACCTTTCCAATCACAAGGACCGAAATAGCGGCCGATAACAGCAGATAACGGACGCCTCCAAACCCCCAATTTCCGGCAGAAGCCACCCGCTGCTCCCATTTACCCCCAAACGCCGCCAATAGCAGGAAAAACGGGACCGACGGAAAAAGCAGTGTCCGCAATTTCCACCAAGTCTTCAACACATTCGATTCGTTAAAGCCATGCAGGAGCCGAAAGTAGTCCGGGTTCTCAAAACGCCCGAAATAGGACGCCAAGAGCGGATACACCGGATTTCCCATCGCCGCCAGGTTCTTCAAAAGCCCCGGCGCCACCCCTGCGCACAAGCCCGCCGCACACCATCCCGTCACGAGGGCCCGCTCTTTTACCGTCATTCGTATGGACGGCATCAGCCAAAAACCCGCCCCGAGGCCAATTGCCGCAATCCCGCCCGTCAGCTTCGTACCGGCCGCCATGCCCAAAAAACCGCCCGCCAGAATCGCCAGCCCTCTGCGTTCGCCCTCCCGGCGGGCAATCACCTCGAATATCACGAGTGCCGCCGCCACTTGAAGCGCCACCACGATTAGATCCGACTTCGCCGTGAAGACCAGCAAAGGAAAACGGCGCACATGCGTGATGTCCGGCCGCATCCCGGCAAAGAGCACAGCCCCAAACAGCGCTACCGCCCATCGCACTGTGGTGTCCCCGCGCGCGAGCCGCCGGACGAGACAGACGATGCCAAGGATTGTTCCCCCAAGTCCCAGGAAAACGTGGAGAAGCTGCGCAATAACATACATAGAGATTTCCGAACGGATAAAAACGGCAATCGCCATCAGGAAAAGTTCCCAATAGGCCGTGAGCGCATAATAGAGAGTATTTTCGGGCGTGAATCGGAACCCTCCCGCGTCGGCGAAAAATCGCGCGTAGGCCAGATTTTGCGACAGCGGGTCGTCCGACTGAGGCGTGGGAAAAAGCGCCTCGATGAAACTGCCCAGAAAAAGAAGCCCGAGAAGCCCCCCCAGCACCCAGGCAGCCAGCCGCTCGGGAGGCCAGGGCGCACCCCCATCCTTCCCGCTTGCATGCTCATCCCCCCGGAAGCGGGATCCCCTCCCCCGCCATGCCGCGGCGGCGCAGGCCAGAACGATGAGCACCCAATTGATCTGCGGATGAATCGCCCCCGCGGCCGCGAGGGCGAACAGAACAAGCGAGACAGCCATGTAGCCCACACACGTGGCTACCAGCACCCGCTCCCATTTATCCTCCGGGAGAAGGCCCACACATCCCAGAGCGAGCCGCCCCGACAAAAACAATAACAGGCCAGTTGCGAACGCGAAAAGAAGATGCAGGAGGTGGAGGATCAGATTCCATCCGGGCGCGTCGAGATATTTGGCAGGTTCCAAAAACCAGAATAAAAACGGGACACCCAACAGTGCCCATCCCGTATTTCGCCACTTCATTACATTTATTCCCCGGCCTCTTCACTCAACCAGTTCATGACAAGTGAGGATCCTGCTTGAAATATCCGGCTATATGACAGATGGTAATGGTAATCTTGAAGGGGAGGAAACCACTTGCCGAAAAATCACCACTCCTCCTCGTCCCGCGCCTGCAATCTTTGTAATGCAAGAGATTTTGAATTTCTACTCAAAAAAACCGGCTATTCCATTTTAAGATGTCGCCGGTGCGAGTTAACTTTCACCGACCCCATCCCGGGACCAGATGAACTCAAATCCATATACGGGCAAGAATATTTCCAGGGTGAAATGTACAATGACTATCAGCGAGAGGTCGAGAGCCGATCGCCCGATTATCGAAAATGGCTCTCCTGGACAGAAAAAACCAGCCTGCTTTCCAATGGAAGTTGGCTCGATATCGGATGCGCAACAGGCGGATTCATGCAAATTGCTCTCGAGAAGGGATGGGATGTCTGCGGTGTCGACTTATCCGACTACTGCGTCAGCACCGCTAAGGCGGCAAACCTCAAGGTTGAGACCGGAACCGCTCAGGACATTCCCCGCGAATGGGGTCAATTCGATATTATCTCCATGTGGGACACCATTGAACATTTGGACGATCCACTTTCGGCCTTGAACGTCGCGGTTCAGCGCCTTCAACCAGAGGGATGGCTTGTCATTTCAACCGGAGATATTTCCTCAATCGCGGCCCGCTTGCTGGGAAAACGATGGTGGCTGATGCTTCCTCCTGTTCACCTTTACTATTTTTCCAGAAAAACGCTCGACGCCATGTTGAGAAAGGCAGGATTGACCCCCGTATCCGTACGCCGCTTCGGAAGAAGATTGCGGATCGGCCGCGCCTTCCGGTTATTGAGCGGCCATGGAACAACATCTGCCGAAGTGGGGCCATCCGTGTACTTTAACGCGCTGGATATTATGACGATCCTGGCCCGCCGGACATCTCCCGAGGAAAATATCTCTTCATGAACGATACCCATCCCCTCGTCATCATCCCCGCCTATAATGAAGAACACAGCATTGAACGGGTGATTGCCGGCATCAGAGAGAACGCCTCACATGCCGATATTTTAGTCGTGAATGACCATTCGGGAGACAGAACGAGGCAAATTGTAGATCGCCTCGGCGTGTCCCAAATCTACCTTCCCTGCAACCTCGGCTACGGCAGGGCCCTCCAGATCGGATGTACCTGGGCCATTGACAACAACTATTCGCATGCGATTTTCTTCGATGGCGATGGACAGCACCCCGTCTCGGAAATTTTGCCCATGGTGGAAAAACTCCAGCGGGGCGAAGGAGACATCATCGTGGCTTCCCGGTATATGGAAAGTGATTCCCGCGGCACTTCCATCGCCCGCTTCTTCGGCAATCAATTCTTCAGCCGGGTCGCTAGCCTTCTCACCGGTCAGCACGTTACAGACTCCACCTCCGGCATGAAAGCCGTCGGACCAAGGGTCCTCCCCATTATCGCCCAAGGCGGTTTTCTCGACATGCACGCCGAAATTCTGGTCTATCTGGGAAGACGCGGATTCCGGCTAACCGAACATCCGGCTATATTCGCGGAGAGGGAGGCAGGCACTTCCATGTACGGAAAACTGGCATTGATCAGCTATCCCCTCCACACCGGCACCCTTATCCTCTGCTCCATCGTGCGTGCCTGGCTGGACGAACGGCTGGGACAAAAACAGTGAACGGCCAATTTCTCTTTTTCGCGAATCTGGCGGGGATTCTCCTGGCAGGCTATTCCCTGTACCTCATCGTGCGCGTCCGGCTTTACGTCAGCTACGGCGTCGCTTGGTTGATCCTGATCGGATTCGGGCTCACAGCTCTGAATCTCCCGCCCGCATGGCAGTTTCTCCGATGGGTGACGGGAACCCAGGACGTCCAAAAAGCCTGGGCATTGTTGATTCTCGGCGGGGTGGTGTTCTTGCTGATCTATCTATTCGTTCAGATGACGATACTCTCGGAGCGGATCACGGATATCGCCCGCCACATCGCCTTGGGCGAGATGACCGGTGGCTCATCGAAGGCGCGGGAGGCAGAATCCGAAAAAAACAGCGGAGAAAACGACTTCTAAACCGGGGGGAATGGCCGTGGGTCAAGCTGCGGCGATTCGCTTCTTCCAGGGCAAAAGAAGGTTGACCCCCATTGCCGTTTTTCGCCTCAGGTCTTTCAGCGTGCGCACCCGCGTCAACTCACGAAGGATAAACCGGGGACGGCTATAGAATCTCCGCAGTCCATGCTGTTGAATTTCCCTTAATTCCTCTTCTTCGAAATCCGGGTTCCAGAATTTCACCTTGAACCCTTCGTATGGTCTTTCGGCAAACTCCTGCCAGTAGTCGAAGGGAATAATCCCGTCCCGAAGCATTCTGTTGTAAAGCTCTGTCTTGGGATAAGGGGTGCAAATCGAAAACTGGCAGTAGTCCGGATTGAGTTCTGCGGCAAAGTCGAAGGTTTTTTCCATGTCTTCGCGCGTTTCTCCCGGAATACCAATCATCATATAGGCGTAAGTGCCGATCCCCGCCTTGTGGGTCTGCTTGAACACCTTCCGGACGAGGTCGGTTGTAATCCCCTTTTCCATGTATTCGAGACTTTTCTCGGAGGCGCTCTCTACACCGTAGTGAATACGGTAGCAGCCTGCTTTTTTTAGATCGCGAAGAAGATCTTCATTGATGCAGTCCACCCGGGAGCTGACCTTGAAATTGACCTTGAGCCCCCGGCGGACGATCTCCCGGCAAATTTCATGAACGCGCTTTTTTCGAATGGTGATGGTATCGTCCACGAAAAAGAAATCATCGATCCCTTGATCGGCCAGAGCTTCGACTTCATCGACGACGTTATCCGGCGAGCGGTAACGAAACTCCGTCCGCCGGATGTCGCAGAACGTGCATGCGAACGGGCACCCGCGCGAGGATTGAATCGTCGCCGTCACGTCGCTTGCGCCGATGAGGTTGTTGTAATTTCGAAGACTGATGAGGTGGCGCGCGGGAAACGGGAGAGCGTCGAGCTCTCCAGCTTCCCCTTTCGTTTCCGAGACGTTCTCCTGAAAAGGATCGACCCAGCTGACTCCCGGGATTCGGCTAAGTTCCTCTCGCTTCTCCCCCCCGTCGATGGCCTCAACCAGCATGGCAAAGGAAATTTCTCCATCTCCCGTCAGGACATAATCCACTTGGGGAAGCCGGGAAGTTTCCGCCGGATAATAGTTGGCATGATGACCACCGAAAACGACTTTCGCTTTGGGGTGGTGTTTTTTAACAAGATCGGCCGCCTTGCAGGAGTCAATCAGATTAAAGGTCAGAACACTGATGGCAGCCACATCGATCGGACGCTTTCGAATCTCTTCTTCCAGCCGAACGTAATCCATGCCCAAAGCCGGAGCGTCGATAAAGTCCGATTTCAGGCCGGTTGCATGCTCATAATAGGCCGCGACATAAAGAAGACCCAGCTTCGGGTAAACCCCCGCGCCCTGCTGGATCTGCTCGGGCAAGGAATTTTCGATGGAGTGTGTTTCCGGGGGAGAGATAAAAACCACGTTCATATGACCAACACCATCCGTTTGCAAAAAAGGTGAAATACTTTTCAGGATGAGGACATAGTACTTGCCGGGTTCATTCCCTGCGGTTCGCTTCCCACTGAGGAATATAATGGAACAATAGAGCTTGCGGGCATCATGAATTTCTTGTTACTTGACACCAACCTTGCCCCGGCAGTGTTCAATCACAGAAGCCAGGATCTCGTCCAGCGATTTTCGGGATTGATACCCGACAAGATTCCGGATCTTGGTCAAATCCGGAACCCGCCGCTCCATGTCCTCAAACCCCGGACCATATGCCTCTTCGTAGGAAATGTAGGAAATCGGCGATGAGGAGCCGGTCAACTCCTTGACGCGGCGGGCCAGGTTTTCGATGGTCGTCTCTTCTTTGTTGCCAACGTTGAATATTTCTCCCACGGCTCCGGGATGAGCCATCAGAGACATCAAACCCCGGACAACGTCATGAACATGCGAGAAGCAACGCGACTGTCGGCCGGAGCCATATATCACGATCGGCTCGCCCTCGAGCGCCGCACCTACGAAGTTGGGGATCACCATCCCGTAGTGCCCGATCTGCCGGGGACCGACCGTATTGAACAAACGAACAATGACGACCGGAAGGCCCCATTCCCGGTGATAGGCCAGCGCAAGAAACTCATCGAGTGTTTTGGTGTTGGCATACGCCCATCGCTGCTTCATCACCGAACCGAGAACCCTGTCGTCGTCTTCGCGCAGGGGGCCGTTTTTGTTCTTTCCGTACACTTCGGAGGTAGACGCGATGAGAACTTTTCGCGAATATTTCCGGGCAAGCTCGAGAACGTTCTCGGTCCCCCTCACGTTTGTCATGATGGTTTCAACGGGTTTTTCCAGGATCAGCCGGACACCCACGGCCGCGGCCAGATGGTAAACCTCATCGCAATCCCGGATGAGAGGCTCCAGGACAGCGTCGTCGAGAATATCTCCTTCATGCAACCACAAACGGGAATTCGAATGGTGACTATCAAGATTCTCTTGAGATCCAGTCGACAAGTTGTCGATGATATGAACTTCGTGCCCTTGTGCAAGAAGCTCGGACGTCAGGTGGGAACCGATAAAACCTGCGCCCCCCGTGATGAGGATTTTCATGGCTCTCCTTTTCAGAGACAAGCAGTAAAAAACAGTGTTATTTCAAAAAAAGAAAACTCACTCTCAATAATCAATTAAATTACAGAGGAAAAAGTTTCCTTTTCCATTAACTAACTTAGGGGTGAGCAATTTGGCGGAAATGCTTTCACAGAAAGATGGGAGGGGAATCGTGTATAATTCCTCGGCGGGCCCATAGTCTGTATAAATTCAACTACCTTCTTACCCTGTACTTTACTCTGAATCAAGACTCGACACAAAAGAAACATACATTTGCGGCCTCGTTCTCATCCCCAGGCCAGAAAATCACGCACCAAACCAACCCGCCAGGAGCCGCTTCCCCCCGGAAACAGCTCCGGTCGCCTCCCACAAGACCGGCGGCATCATTCCCTTCAAACCTTTGTTTTTATTTTACAACAGTCATGTTCAATGCTTGGATCGCATCTTCTCCAACGACTCCCTAAACTCGACGCAGGGGTCTTTCCTCTGCGGGGATCCCGTGATCCAAAGCGCATCATGAGCCCCTTGGTTTTCTAGCAATCCCGTTGCATGACCCTCTATTCCCCTGCCCTCGATAAAGCCGAGAGAAAATTGATTCAAGTCGGGCGCCAATTTCGATACATGGGGCGGAATCCCCCTTTCCCGATCGGCGTGTCCCCTACCCGTGATCACGATGGCCCCGTCCACGACACCGCCGGAGCCCTTGACTGTCTTCACTACCGTGAGCGCCATGGCCCGGTTCCGGGCGCGCCAGGCGTCGTACAGAGAGCCGAGCT
>CAMYJL010000159.1 GCA_947258645.1 uncultured Nitrospinota bacterium | reverse complement strand
GGCGGTGAGCATCTCGACCCAGGCGCGCGGCAACTACCACAAGGCCAATTTCATCTACGCCCGGGCCGGAGGGGGCGGCGGCACCCCGTGCGGCGGAAATCCCTGCGCCGCCAACCCGTGCGGCGGCAACCCCTGCGCGGCGAAGAATCCCTGCGGCGGCAACCCGTGTGCCGCGAAGAACCCTTGTGGCGGAAATCCCTGCGCGGCCAAAAACCCGTGTGGCGGAAACCCCTGCGCAAAGAAATAATGGCAAGCCGCTTGAGCGGCAATCCCCTTCTGGAGAGTGTTGTTTTCATTCAATCGGAGACTTGAAAAATGCGGAAACTCTGTATGTTTATCGTGATCGCGTTCACGGCGGCTCTGGCCCTTCCGATGGCGTCGTCCGAAGCGGCTACGCAGATCAGCAAGAAGAAAACCGTTACGCCGCCCCCCTTCTTCTTCACCCAGAAGCGGGACGGATGGGGAAGCTCCGTCGCCGCCTCCGTCAAGCGGGGCAAGAAAGTCTTCCGTGATGTCGGCTGCGTGGGCTGCCACCCCCGGGGCCGCACGGTCGGCGGCACGGCCGTGGACGTCATGGGCAACCGCAACCCTGTACCCATTCCGACACTGGTAGGCGCGGCGGAGCATTTCCCGCGCCTGAGCCCGGCCGGCCAGGTCATCAACCTGGGGCAGATGAACGACCTCTGCGCCACCGTCTTCATCGGCCATGCGCCGATGGACCCCTACTCGCAGAAGTACAAAGACCTCGAAGCCTACGTCTCCTCCCTCTCGCCGAAGAAATACAAGCGGATGCTGAGCTGGGAGAAAAAGCGCAAGGCCCTGTTGGCCAAAGTGAAGCCCGCCGGGGGCGGCCGCGCCAATCCGTGCAATCCCTGCGGCGGAAACCCCTGCGCGGCGAAAAACCCCTGCGGCGGAAATCCCTGCGCCGGAAAGAATCCGTGCAACCCCTGCGCCGGAAAAAATCCTTGCGCCCGCAAGTAGGAACGGAACATAATTCGAAAGGCGCCGGGCTGGTCTGAATTCGTGCAACCGCCGCCTCAATATCGAGAGAAGACATTTTGGGCGCGGAAGAGGAAATCGTTTCTTCCTCTTCCGCGCCCAAGCTTTACTTGGACACAAACGACGAAAGAGGGGAAACGAACTCATGAGGCGCTACCTTTTATACAAAACGGGAGCCGTTGTTTTCCTCTTGGGCTTCCTGGCCGCGCCCGGCGCGGCCCCTCTCGCGGCGGCCGCCCCCAAGGCCGAGTTCAACAAGGGGGATTACTGGCTCGGAAAAGAAATCTACGAGGAAATCTGCTTCTCCTGCCACGGCATCAAGGGCAACGGCAAAGGACCCAGCTTCCGGAGCTCCCGCCCGCGCCCTCAGGTTTTCACCAGCCCTTATATGAAGCGCATGACCGACGACTATATTTTCTCCATCGTAAAATTCGGGAAGATCAACGTCCTCCTGGAAAAAACAAAAGGCCTCAAGCTCAAGGGCACCAAGGCCACACCCATGCCCGCCTTCGGCGAAGTGCTCGAGGACGATCAGATCAAAAAGCTGATCAAATGGGAACGCGGCATTACCACCGGCAAGCAGATCAAGGACGAAGAGTCGGCCGAGATATTCAAGGACGCATGCTCCCAGTGCCACGGCTTGAAGGGCAAGGGCGACGGCGAGCGCCCGCGCGGCAGCCAGCCGCTCGGCAAGCCCTTCGTGAGCGAGATCCAGCCGCCCCCGATGGACTACACCCGCAAGGAGCAAATGGAGCGCTTCGACGACGAATTCCTCTTCGCGCTCATCAAGTACGGCCGCCTCGAAGCGACCACGATCAAGAAATTCGATTTCATGAAAGCCTACGGCCACGTCCTGAACGACAAGGAGATTTGGGGCGTCGTCCGCTACGTGCGTGAAGCCTACATTAACGGAAAGCCGCGAAAGAAGAAGTAGAACGCCATGAAAGTTTTGGACGGGGGCGTCACCGTATTCATCGTCGCCACGGTCCTGATCGGTCTGCTCGGCTTGCGGGACTCCGGCGATCTGGACAAGCTATTCAAAGCCCAAAAGCCCCCCGCCGGCGAATCCATGGTCCACGTTCCGGCGGGGCGGTTCATCCAGGGCAGCCGTGACGGCCCCCCGCAGGAACTCCCCGTCCGGAAGGTCTATCTCGGCGCCTTCCGGATCGACCGCGACCAAGTGTCCGTCCGCGAGTGGGAGCGCTTCCGTAGCGCCACCGGCCACCGCCCCTCCAAATACTGGGATGACACCGCCCTGCACCGGCCCGACCTCCCCATCACCGGCATCAGCTGGCACGACGCCGCCGCCTACTGCAAATGGGCCGGAAAGCGCTTGCCCACCGAAGCCGAGTGGGAAAAAGCCGCGCGCGGAACCGATGGAAGAAGATATCCCTGGGGTGAGGCGTTCGAGACGGAAAGGGCCAGCCTCGGCCAGACCGGCCCCCCGCCCGTGGGAGAGGACCGGGGCGGCGAGAGCCCCTACGGCACGCGGGCCATGTCGGGCGGCGTCTGGGAATGGACCCACGACTTCTGGGGCGAGTTCTACTACCGCGAGGCCCCCGACCGGAACCCAAAGGGCCCGCCCTCGGGCTTTCTTCACAGCATCAAGGGCGGCTCATACCGCAACACCCCCGACCAGCTCCGCGCCGCCACCCGCTTCCGCCTCGACGGCATCATCCGCTGGAAGATCCTCGGGTTCCGGTGCGCGAAGGATGCGGAAGAGGAAAAAAAGCCGGGTCACACCATCGTGAAATAATAGTGTTTCGGGACTTTGTAGGGGGCGACCGGCCGGTCGCCCCTACCGCACCATTCCCCTTGCAGCCACGGGCCAGACGGTCTCGAGGAAGCCTTCTTTCAGGCCGCCCCGGACGCCGTAGTAGTTGTCGTGGAGGTTGATGGTGGTGTCGCAGTGGCTCGGCTGGAAGAGGAGGGTCTCGCCGAGGTCGGGCCGGAGCCCGGAGGCCGAAACGGTGACGATGCCGTGCTCGTCCCCGCCGGCGGAGTAGACAGAGCCTTCCAATTCGACGCAGACCGGCCAGCCGCTGTCGGATGAGAGCGACTTGTGCCCGCCGTCCACGACGACACGGTCGCTCGCGGGGGTGCTCACGACGGTGGTCAGGACGAAAAGGCTGGGCTCGAAGTCGTCGTAGACCGGGCCGCTCTCGCCGCCGACCGAGCAGTAGTGCGCGTCCATGAAGAGGTAGCTTCCGGCCTGAAGCTCGCTCAGGACGGCACCCTCGACGTCCCAGCGCCACGAGCCCGTCCCCCCGCCGCTCCGCACCTCGGTCGAAAGGCCCGCCCGACTGAATTCCTCCAGCGTCTCCTGAATCCGCCCGATGGCGTCTCCATAGACGCTCTTTCTCGCCTCGAAGCCTTCCACGTGCTGGGCCTTTCCCTCGTAGGCCTGGATGCCCAGCAGATGAATGTTCGGAAGCGATTCGGCGAATTTGCCCACCTCGGCGGCGGGCACGCCGGGCGGAACGCCGCAGCGTCCCTGACCGACATCGACATCCACGAGGACGCCGATCTCGACCCCGCCCTCGTTCGCGGCTTCAGAGAGAAGCTCGGCGCCTCTGGGGTCGTCCACGACGACCATGATGTTCGCGTGGTGCGAGAGCGCGACGAGGCGGCGCAGCTTGGCGGGCGAGACCACCTCGCTGCTGATGAGGATGTCCTCCACCCCGCCGGCCACCATCACCTCGGCCTCACTCACCTTCTGGCAACAGACGCCGACGGCCCCGAGGGCGATCTGCTTGCGCGCGAGGAGAGGGCTCTTGTGGGTCTTTGCGTGCGCCCGGAGCTTGAGGTCCTTCCCCGCGAGGCGCTCCGCCATGCAGGCAAGGTTGCGCTCCATCGCGCCGAGGTCGATGAGCAGGGCGGGCGTGTCGATCTCCCGCACCGGGGTGCCGACAAGTTGGGTCTCGGACATGGGAAACTCCAGGGTTTCATGTAAAAAAATGGCCGCCGGATGCCCCGCAGGATAGCACCGCCGCCGCCCGGGCGGAAACGGCGGATTTTTCTTTCCGAAGGCGGGGGTTGCCCGCCCTTGCGGGCGCCGGGGCCCTTCCCGCATGATACGGGGACCGAATTACGGCATCCCCGAACTCCTTTATATATACGGAGGCATTTTCCCCATGCGCACGCTCGCCGACGATCTGCTCGAAGGCTCGATGGACCTTCACGCCCACATCTACCCCCAGACCTCGCTCGGCGAGTCGGGCCGCCTGCTCGACCACGAGTGGGCGCGAAATGCCCGCGACTGCGGCATGCGCGGCTTCGCCATGAAGAGCCACTACTGGCCCACCATGGCGCAGGCGCGCATCCTCAACGAGACCGTTCCGGGCATCACGGCGCTGGGCGGCATCGTCCTGAACGGCCATGTGGGCGGCTTCTCGCCCTTCACCGTCGAGAGCGCAATCAAGCTGGGCGTCAAGATCATCTGGATGCCCACCTTCTCGGCGGCGAACGACATCGAGGTGCAGTCCTACAGCAGGCGTATCAAGCAGAATTTCAAAAACGTCCCGCCCGGAAACGGGATGGAAGTCTGGGATAAGGACAAGAAAATCCTCCCCGAGGTGGACACCGTCATCGAGCTTGCCCGCGATGCCGACATCGCGGTCGCCACCGGCCACATCTCGGCGGAGGAAAGCGTCGCCCTCGCCCTCCGCGCGAAAGAAATCGGCCTGAAGAAGTTTATCTTCACCCATCCGATCACCAACATCGTCAACGCCACCGAGGCCCAACTGAAGCAGATCGCCGATCTGGGCTACACCGTCGAGTTCACCTGGATCTCGGCCTTCCCCATGTGGCAGAACCTCGACCCGAAGGCGATCGCCGAGTCGGCGCGCGCCGTCGGCGCCCAATACTGCATCATGACCACCGACGCGCAGAACGACTTCAACCCGCCTGCACCCGAACTGCTCCGCATGTTCATCGCCACCATGCTCCAGCTCGGGGTGGACAAGGAGGATGTCGAGTGGATGGTCAAGCGGAACCCCGCGCGACTGGCCGGGCTCGAGGGCTGATACTTGCGCACGCCGGCGGATGAGCTTTTAGAGGGCGCGGTCGATCTGCACGCCCACATCTTTCCGCAGGCGCGTCTGGGCGAGCCGGGCTGCGTTCTCGATCACGAATGGGCCCGGCTGGCGCGCGACGCGGGAATGCGCGGCTTCGCTATGAAGAGCCACCTCTGGCCCACCATGGCGCAGGCGCGGCTCCTGAGCGAAACCTTCCCCGGGCTCACGGCGATCGGGACCATCACACTCAACAACAACGTGGGCGGCTTCAACCCGTTTTCCGCCGAGAGCGCGGTGAAGCTGGGCGCGAAGATCATCTGGATGCCCACCTACTCGGCGGCGAACGACATCAAGGTGGGCGCCTACTCCAGCCGCATCGCCGCGACGTACCAGCTGCCGCCGCCCGGCGAAGGCCTCACCGTCTTCGGCGCGGACGGGAGGATCCGGCCTGAAGTGGACGCCATCATGGAAATCGCCCGCGACGCGGACGCTGTCATCGCAACGGGCCATCTCTCCGCCGAAGAAGGGGTGGCGCTCGCCCGGAGGGCGAAGGAACTCGGGCTCGAGAAATTCATCTTCACCCACGCATTGAACAGGGCCGTCCGGGCGACCGACGCACAGATGCGCGAGGTGGCCGAGCTGGGCTACATCATCGAGCATTGTTTCCTCTCAACGTTTCCGATGTGGCAGAAACTCACCCCGCAGAAGATCGCCGAGGCCATCCGCCTCCTCGGCGCCGAGCGCTGCATCATGACCACCGACTGTCAGATGGATTTCAACCCCCCGCCGCCCGAAATGCTCCGCATGTTCATTGCCACGATGGTTCATCTGGGAATCGGCCGGGACGACATCCGCCGGATGGTCCGGCAGAACCCGGCACAGCTCGCCGGGCTGGAGAGCTGATCCCCCCTCGAATTTGATTTTGCCCGAAAGGGTTATGACATAAGGGCTTACAACACCCGGGGAACAGCCGTTTGCTACTTGATTTGCCCGGAGACGGCTGATAGCATCACGTGGAATTCAGGTCCAAGAGTTTACACTGGCTTAAAAATCCGTATTGCGTACTTCCCTTCGGCCGTATTTTTTTGGTCGCAGGGAAATAGACACCGTTTTCCCGAAGGAGGTTCTATCTTATGACGTTCGTCATTGGTCAAAAATGCCTTGGAGAGCGCTACGCCACCTGCGTGAGCGTCTGCCCGGTGGATTGCATGCATCCCGGTGAATACCAGGGGGAGCCGTTTCTGGTCATCGATCCGGAAGAGTGCATCGACTGCGGCGTTTGCCAGCCGGAGTGCCCGATTGACGCCATCCTCGAAACCGAAGACGAGGATCCGGAATGGGCCGCCATCAACGCCGAGCTTTCTCCAGACTTCAAGAACAACGATCCGGTGGAGCCGCGCCCGGCGAACGATCCGCCCCGCAAGCCGGAGAACAAGCTCCGCTAAGCTCGAACGATATTCGACCCAAAAACGCGGTCCCATCTTCGGGGCCGCGTTTTTTCGTCCCGCCCCGGGCGGGGCCGGGAGTCCGCGCAAAGCCCTTGAATCCGGGGAAAATTGCAAATCCAACGGCGCTTCCCTATACTGGCGCGGTCCCGAACATCCGCGTTGGAAACCGGTTCTAGCGGCCTATGCCGCTCCGGTATGACTTTCCCTTACTCTAAACCGGAAAATCATGTCCTCGAAACTTTCCATTCAAGGCCTGCAGAAAACTTTCGTCGTCAACGAAGGGTTCGGCCGCACCCGGTCCGTTCACGCCATCGAGAAGGTGAATCTCGAGGTCCTGGACGGCGAATTCGTCTGCGTCATCGGACCCAGCGGATGCGGGAAATCCACGATGCTGATGATCCTGGCCGGTCTCTACCCCAAAACCGGCGGAGACATTCTTCTCGACGGCAAGCCGCTCTCCGGCCCGGGGCTGAACCGCGGCGTCGTCTTTCAGGATTTCGCCCTCTTTCCCTGGCAGAGCGTCCGCACAAACATCCTCTACGGCGTGCGGCAGAAGAAAATCCCGGCGAGCGAACACGAGGGCATCGTCAAACACTACATCGACATGATGTCGCTCCAGGGCTTCGAGGAGACTTTTCCCAACAGGCTCTCCGGCGGCATGCGCCAGCGGGTGGCCATCGCCCGCGCGCTCGCGCTCGACCCGGAGCTTTTGCTCATGGACGAGCCTTTCGGGGCGCTCGACGCCCAGACGCGCGGGAACCTCCAGCGCGTGCTCGTCGACGTGTGGGAGCAGACGAAAAAGACCGTCGTCTTCATCACCCACGATGTCCGGGAGGCGACATTTTTGGCCGACCGCGTCATCGTGATGAGCGCCCGGCCCGGACGCATCACGGACGACATCTGCGTCGACCTTGTCCGCCCCCGGGATATTCTCTCGCCCGGTTTCGTGGAACTGGAACGAAGACTTGCAAGCCTGATCGAAAGCCAATCGGATGATTCATGACCTGAGCTCGATGGAGCTCTACCTCTTAGAGGAGTGATGACCATGAATATTTGGAAACGGAAATGGCTGCTGCTCGGTATCGTGGCCCTGGTGGCAGTAACTCTGGTGCTGCCGCCCGTCGCGGCTGCCGCGAAGAAAAAACGCAAGAAAGTGAAGCCGCTCGCCAAGGAACGCGACGTCGTCAAGACGGTCCGCTTCG
>CAMYJL010000158.1 GCA_947258645.1 uncultured Nitrospinota bacterium | reverse complement strand
CGGCCGGGTCGACTTGGGACGAGCTGGCAAAGTTGGATAGGGGCCAGGCGTCCGATTTGATGATTTCAGGTGGGCGGAAAATCCTTTTGGAGCGATTCGAGGCGGGCGAGCTCTCGGGAGTCATCGGGGTGGGGGGAGCCAATGGCTCATCCATTGCTTGCTCCTTGATGCGGGCGCTGCCGCCGACGTTCCCCAAGGTTATGGTCAGCCCGGTCGCCGCGACTGCGGCTGTTCAGTGGTTTGTGGCAGAGAGCGATATCGTGATGTTCCCCTCCATCGGCGATATCTCCATCAACCGCGTAACGTGCACCATTATGGAAAATGCCGCCTGTTCTGTCGCCGCTATGGCCCACGAGTGGAGCGGGAAAATGGATTCGATAACACCGGGCCCCCCATTGGTTGGCGTTTCCTCTTTCGGTGGAACGGCCGGATGCGTGAATCGGATCGTCGAGCGGCTTGAGGCCTCAGGCTATGAGGTTATCCTCTTCCATGCCTCAGGGCCGGGAGGTCGTGCACTGGAGTCGCTGGCGCGTCTGAGGGAGTTGGCCGGCGTTGTCGATGTGACGACGCATGAGTTGACCGATCTGCTCGTGGATGGCGTATACAGCGCGGGAGAAGGCAGGCTGCGATCAGCGGGGGAGGCCGGTCTCCCCCAGGTTGTCATTCCCGGCGCGCTTGACCATTCGAACTTCTGGACCGAGATGGTCCCGGAGCGTTTCGGTGACCGGCAGTTTATCCAGTACAATGCCCAGAATGTCCTGATGCGGACAAACGCCGAAGAATTCGAGGCGCTCGGGCGGCTGGTGGCGGAGCGGTTGAACGAGGCGAAAGGGCCGGTCGCCGTCCTGATTCCCACCCGTGGATACAGCGAACACACGAAGCGTGCCGTGCACGATCTGGATGGCCGCGAGGCCGGTCCCTGGGCGCAGCCCGAAACGGACGCCGCATTTGTGGAATCGTTGAGGAAACATTTGAAAAATGGCCGGATCGAAGAGGTCGGCCTCCATATCAACGATCCGAATTTTGCCGATATCTGCGTCAAAACTTTTCTGGAGATGATGTAATGGCATTGGAAGTTCCGGTAGAGCATCACGAAACCGATGTGCTTGTGGTCGGCGGCGGAGCGGCGGGCACGATGGCCGCGTTTGAATGCGCCGAGGCCGGGGTGAGAGTGGTTCAGGTGACGAAAGGACGGGCCGCGAGCGGGACCACCACCGTCGCGCGCGGCGGATTCGCCGCAGCGATGGGCAAGGACGACAGCCCCGAGCTGCACCTGCGCGAGATTCTCCAGTATGGCGGAGAGCTGGTCGACCCGGAGCTGGCGGGGATCTGGGTCCATGATATCGTCGATGTCGTCAACGATCTGCGCGCGTGGGGAGCGGAATTTGTCACGAACGAGGCGGGCGATCTCGACCTCAAGATGTTCCCGAGTCACTCCCATCCCCGGGCGGTCCACCACTACGACACGACCGGCAACATGGTCACGAAAACGCTCTCCCGAAAGCTCCGAGCGGATAGCCGGATCGGCCAGCATCCCCATATCGCGATTGTCGATCTCATCCAGGACGAAGGGCGCGTCGTGGGCGCCTGGGGCGTGGACTACTCCCGGGGCGTATTTGTCCGTTATTCGGCGCGGGAGACCATTCTCGCCACCGGCGGGGGGAGCGGCCTGTTTTACGTGAACGATAATCCGCCCCAGGTGACGGGCGATGGGTATGTGCTCGGTTTCCGGGCGGGCGCTCCGCTGGTTGGCATCGAGATGATCGATTTCCAGGCGATGTGCTGCTCGCCGGAGGAGCTGTTCGGGTTCGCCCCCCATCCCACCGGTTTCATCAACGCGGGCGCCGTGTTCCGGAACCGGGAGGGAGAGGAATTCCTGAAGCGCTATTTCCCGGACACCGCCGAGAAAAGCACGCGCAGCGAGGTCATTCTGGCCATGGCCAAGGAGATACACGCCGGGCGCGCAGGGCTGACGGGCGGAATCTTCATGGACGCCACGAAAGTCCCCGAGGAGATCATCCAGAAGCAGATTCCCCACGTGCACAAAACCTGCCTCTCGCGCGGGATCAACATCATGGAAACCCCGCTGGAGGTGGCTCCCGGGAGCCACACCTGGCTGGGCGGGCTGAAGATCGACGTCAACGGCCAGACCCCCGTGGACGGCCTCTGGGCGGCTGGGGAAACGGGGGGGGGGATTCACGGCGGAAACCGGATTGGCGGCTCGGCTCTTTCCGCGTCGCTGGTGTTCGGCCGGAGGTCGGGCCGGGCGGCCTCCGCCCGGGCGAAGGCATCGGGCGACGGGATAGAGGGGGCAAATGCCGATATCCCCGATGAGGAGCGCGCCTGGCTCTCCGACCTGCTCGAGCGGCGCGAGGGTCCCCTTCAAGCCGACCTGCGCCTCAAGTGCCGGATGCTCGCCCACGAAAAGCTCGGGCCCATTCGTGACGCCGGGGGGTGCTCCGGGGCGCTGGCCGAGTACGAGCGGATCGAGCGCGAGGAGATTCCCCGCATGCGCCTCGCGCCCGAAGCCGGGGATTCCGACAAGGTGCGGGGGGCGGAACTCGAAAGCGCCCTCTCGGTGCGGAACCTCGCCCTCCTGGGCCGTCTTCTCGCAACGGCCGCCCTGCGGCGCGAGGAGAGCCGGGGCGCCCACTACCGCCTCGATTTCCCCGAGACCGACGATGTGAAATGGCGCGTCACCACCCGCCTCGAGTGCGGCCCCGCCGGAAAAATCCGGTTTCATACGGATCCGGTCAAGGAATCCGCCCCCGCCGGTCCTCAGGCGTCCTAAAGCGTCCTCAGGCGTCACATGCGAGCGAATGACTGAGTTAGTGCCTTCATCATCAAATCGATAAGGATAAAACCTCATGCAAAACATGAAAATCGGCGTCGTAGGCCTCGGAAACATGGGAAGCGGCATCGCGAATAATCTCATCCGCGCCAAGCTCCCCACCGCCGTCTGGGACGTTTCCGCCAAGGCCGTCAAGCCCTACGCCAAAAAGAAAAACGCCGCCGTCATGGCGCCCGCCGAAATGGCCGCGGGCTGCGACGCCATCATCTTCGTCGTCCCCGCCTCGCCCGAGATCGAGGCCCACCTCAAGGGAAAATCCGGCGTCCTTGGCAATGCCCGGGAGGGCCTCGTCCTCTACGACTTCACCACCTCCGACCCCGCCCACACCCGGCGCCTCGCCAAAATGGCCGCTAAAAAGGGCGTCGCCTACCTCGACGCCGGCATGAGCGGCGGCGCCACCGGAGCCGCCGCCGGCACGCTCACCCTCATGATGGGCGGCGACGCGAAGGCCCTGCGCCGCACGCGCAAATACCTCAAGCCCTTCACCAGTAAAATCTTCCACCTCGGCCCCTCGGGCGCCGGGCACACCCTGAAGCTCATCCACAACATGGTCTGCCACTCGTGCTTCATGGCCACGGTCGAGGGCGGCCGGATGGCCGAGCGCGCAGGCATCAAGCTCAAAGACATGGTGGATGTCTTCAATGTCGCCAACGCCCGGAGCTACGCCAGCGAGGTGCGCTTTCCCAAGCACATCCTCTCCAAGAAGTGGGACGCCAAATCGCGCGTCTACAACCTCCACAAGGATCTCGGCATGGCCGTCGCCCTCGGCCACGCCCTCGGCGCCGAAGTCGCCCACGGCGAAGCCACGCTGGGGTTTTTGAAAAAGGCGATGTCCTTGGGCATGAGCGAGAAGGACTACGCGCTCCTGTACCGGGATTTCGAGAAGATCCGGAAGGGTTAAGCGTTTCGGCGCGGGTGGCTGCCCTCGACCATGAAGATGACGGCCTCGGCGATGTTGGTGGAGTGATCGGCGATGCGCTCGAGGTACTTGGAGATGAAGGTGAGCCGGGTGGCCCGTCCGATGGTCTTCGAATCTTCCATCATGTAGGTGAGAAGCTCGCGGAAGAGTTCCTCGTTCATGTCGTCCACTTCGTCGTCGCGTTCGATGACGCTCCGGGCCAGGACGAGGTCGCCGTTCAGAAAGCTGTCGAGGCTGTTTTTGAGCATGAGCCGGACGGTCTCGGCCATGCGGGGAAGCTCGACGTAGGGCTTCAGGGGAGGCTCCTGGAGGAGTTCCAGCGCCCGCTCGGAGACGTTGACGGCGAGGTCGCCGATGCGCTCCAGGTCGGAGGCGATTTTCATCCCCGTCGTGATGAAGCGGAGGTCGCTCGCCGTCGGCTGGCGAAGCGCGAGCATGCGGATGCATATCTCGTTGATGTCCCCCTCCAGCCGGTCGACATCCTCTTCGTATCCAATGGCCTCCCGCGAAATTCGCTCGTCTTTTTCAACGAGACCCTGAATGCTTTTGGCGGTCATGAACTCCGCCTTGCCGCCCATGTCGTTGAGCAGGGAGCGAAGCTGCCCCAGTTCATTTTCGTAGTCCGAGCTTACGTGAGCTTTTCCCGTTATGGGGTCCATTTTTGCCTCCCGCATCATCCGAACCGGCCGGTGATGTAGTCTTCCGTCAGCTTGTTCCGGGGCTTCGTGAACATGACGGCGGTTTCGTCCACCTCGACGAGCTCGCCCTGATAGATAAACGCCGTGCGGTCGGAGACCCGGGCCGCCTGCTGCATGTTGTGGGTGACGATGGCGATGCAGTAGCGCTGCTTGAGCGAGGCGATGGTGTCTTCGATCTTGGCGGTGGCGACCGGGTCCAGGGCGGAGCAGGGCTCATCCATTAAAACGACCTCGGGATCGACGGCCAGGGTGCGCGCGATGCAGAGGCGCTGCTGCTGCCCGCCGGAGAGGTCCAGCGCGCTGCCCCGGATCCGGTCCTTGAGCTCGTCCCAGAGGGCGGCCTGCCTGAGGCTTTCCTCGACGATTTCATCGAGTTGCCGCCGGTCGGTGATGCCGTGAAGACGGGGGCCGAAGGCGACATTGTCGTAGATGGATTTGGGGAAGGGATTCGGCCGCTGGAACACCATGCCGACCCGGCGCCGGAGCTCTACCACGTCGATCTCTTTTCCGTAGACGCTTTCTCCGTCGAGAAGCACTTCTCCCGTCACCGTGACATCGCTGACCACCTCGCCGATGCGGTTGAAGGATTTGATCATGGTGGACTTTCCACACCCGGAGGGGCCGATGATGGCGGTCACCTGACGATCCGGAAAGGTGAGGCTGACGCCGTTCAACGCCTGGTGCGCGCCGTAAAAATATGACAGGCCCCGGCATTCCAGCTTGGCTCCCGGTGCGGGAGAGCGGGATTTTTCCAATAGATGCAATTCGGACTCTTTCATTTCGTCGTTTATCTCCCGGCCGCCTCGCGGCGGAAAAAGAAGCGCAGGGTGATGGCCGTCAGGTTGAGCAGAAACGTCAGCGCCACCAGCACCAGCGTGGTCCCGTACTGGATGGGGAGCGTTTCCGTCGGGTTGGTGGATTGGGTCGCCATGATGAAGATGTGATAGGCGAGCTCCATGAACTGGTCGAGCGGGTTGATCATGGGGATCCCCAGCCAGGGGATTTCCGCGACGGGCAGGCGTGGGAGGAAATAGGCGGCTCCGGTGAAGAGGATGGGTGCCGTCTCGCCCGCTCCACGGCTGACGCTCAGGATGGCCCCGGTGAGGATGCCCGCGCGCGCCTGGGGGAGGACGACGCCCTGTATCACCTGCCACCTCGTTGCGCCGAGGGCGTAAGCCGCCTCCCGGTGGCTGAGCGGCACCGCCCGCAGCGCTTCCTCTGTCGTCACGATGATGACCGGAAGGGTCAGGACGGCGAGCGTGGCCGACGCCCAGAGCATGGCGGGCTGGCCGAAGATCAAGCCCTGCCCGAGCGCGGCGTCGATGTTCCTCCCCAGAAACAGTACAAAAAAGCCGACGCCGAACAGGCCGAAGACGATGGAGGGCACTCCGGCCAGGTTGTTCACCGCCGCGCGGATGATCCGGGCGGCTCTCCCGTCGCCCGCGTATTCGACCAGGTAGATGGCGGCGCCCACGCCCAGCGGCAGCACCATGATGAGCATGAGAAAAGTGACCGCTATCGTTCCGAAGATGGCGGGGAAAATCCCCCCTTCGGTCATGCCTTCCCTCGGCGCCATCGAGAGGAATTCCCAGGTGACGATCTGGTAGCCGTTGAGAAATATTTTCCCCAAGATAAGCACCAGAACGAAAAAGGCCAGCATCGTCATTCCCCGGCACAGGGATTCGAACAGGATTCCGTATGAATTTCTCGAAATGCTCATTGCCTCAGCTTCTTTCGCATCCTGCCGATCACGGTTTCCGCCGTGAGATTCAAAAAGAACGTAATGGTGAAGAGGGCCGCGCCGACGAGAAAGAGAACGTGATATTCCAGCGACCCCTCGGCGGCGGCGCCGAGTTCTCCGGCGATTGTGGCCGTCATGGTGCGCACGCTGCTGAGGGGGTTGAGCGTGACGAGACCGGCGTTTCCGGCGGCCATCAGGACGATCATGGTCTCGCCCAGCGCCCGCCCCATTCCGAGGATGATCGAGGCGCTGATTCCCGAAACGCCCGCCGGGAGGAGTACCTTATAAATGACTTCCCACCGGGTAGCGCCGAGTCCGTAGGCGGCTTCGCGCAGATCGTCGGGAACCGCGCGGATGGCTTCCTCTGTGAGCGAAGTGATGATGGGAACCACGACGATGGAAACGCCGACCGCGGCGACGAGAGCGTTCAGCCGGAAATGGGAGCCCGTTACTGTTTGAAGGAGGGTGGCGACCGTTGTCAGGCACAAAAAACCGATGACAACGCTCGGTATTCCCGCCAGGAATTCGACAACGGGCTTCAGGACCTCGCGCACCCGGGGAGCGGCCAACTCGGCCAGGTAGATACCCGAAAAGATTCCGACGACGGAGGCGATGAGTGTGGCGGGAAGGGCGACGATGAAGCTTCCCGTCAGCAGCGGAACGAATGAGAGCCTGGGTTCGTCGCCCACCGGCTGCCAGAGATATTTGAATATCCGGTTGTCGTCGAAATCGAGGGCCCAGTGGCCGAGGAATTCGCCGGGCGATATTTCCATCAAGCTTTTCACGCCTTCCTTGAAAAGAAAGATAAAGATGAGGCCAAGAAGAGCGATGGCGATGTAGCCGTTCACCTTGAAGAAAAGCTCCGCGAGCGTTTCCGTCAGGGTCCGGCGGCGACGGCGCCGAAGTTTCCCTGTCCTTCTTTCGCCCAGTGGGCCCGGCGGCGATACCATCGCCGGGATGGAAGTCTGGGGAGACGTCTCGGGAGCGGGGGATATTTGATTTTTTGGCGAGGTGATCGATTCCATCAGTCATTCTTCCGTCATGCGAACTGCCCTGCCGCCTCTCCGCACAGCCCGGGCGAGGCCGGGAAGAGGCGAAAAGGCGGATTTTCCCTAGTTGTTGGCGGGATCCGTCGCCGCGACGGGGACGTACCCGACCTTCTTCACGATGGTCTGCCCCTCCGGGCTCATGGTCCAGCCGAGGAACTTCTTGGTGAGGCCTTTCGGCTCACCCAGGGAGTACACGTTGAGAAACCGGGCGATGGGATATTTTCCCGACTTGATGGCCGTGAAATCGATTTTCCCGTCGGCCGTGAGGGGAGAGACCCCCGGTTCGCCTTTTTTCCGGCTCACGGAAAGGATTCTGAGGTCCTTCCGCTCCGCGAAATAGGCGATCCCGCCGTAGCCGATTCCCCATTTGTCGCGTGCCGTGGCCTCGGCGACAGCCGCCGTGCCGGGAAGCGTCTGGCAGTCGGCTGCGTTATCACGCTTTTTCAGGACGTGTTCCTTGAAGAA
>CAMYJL010000157.1 GCA_947258645.1 uncultured Nitrospinota bacterium | reverse complement strand
CTTGAACTCTGGCGGAGTGGCAACGGCAAACGTGGGCTTCCCCTCCGCCTCCAGCACGCCTTTTCTCTCCGTTATCCATTGGACACTCACCCGATATTTGTACTCTTTCGACCGAATCGTCATTTTCAATCCCTCCCGGAAAAATGGCTGCGAGGGCGCAGAATCACTCCTCTGAGCCTAGGGACTTCAAATCCTGTGCCGAAAGGAAAGGTGCCCGGAATTACCACTGTTCATAAAGGATTCCCGAAAAAAAAGCGGCCATCGGGATGGAACAGCAAGGGACAATTTGCCCCATTCGTGTGCTCTTCAACCCATAATTGACCTCTTTTTTCGATTAGGAGGTGTGCTTCATCGGGATCAAGGACTATATTAAAGACAAGAAAATCCGTTATCCGCGGCGGGTTCCCACAACGTGTTTCTGCAAGGCGGATGGGAGGTGACGATGGAACTCCTGCTTTTGGGCGTCATCCTGGTTCTGGCGAGTTCGTCCGTTTACGGCCCGCCTCTATGGAAATCGGGGCGCATCTTTTTTTACCTGCGAAAACGGAAAGAGCGCATCTGTCCCGAAACGGAACGACCCGTGTCGGTCCAGGTGGACGCCTTTCACGCCGCCCGGACCTTGCTCACCAGCGGAGTGGCCGACCTTCAGGTGAGCGATTGCACCCGGTGGCCCAGCCGCAGGGGATGCGGGCAAAGCTGCCTCTCGTCTCTCTCGGCGGCCAGGAGACCGGAGGCCCGGAACGGGAACTCCGTTCCTGTCCACCAGTAAGGCAGACGACGGCACCCGCGCTGTTTATCTGACCCTCGCATGGCCCGGAAAGGAGCCGCTATGTACGGTAATCCCATGATGCTGTTGGGCGCGCTGCTTGCGCTCGCTGTCCTGTTCGTTCTCGCACCGCTCACCCTGCACATCTACGGGCGCTATCGGGAGCGCAGCGCACTCAGGTGCCCCGAGACGGGCCGCTTGACCTCGGTCCAGGTAGACGCCAGCAAGGCGGCGAGGACGGCCCTGTTCGGAGACCCCACGCTCCGCATCAAGGACTGCGCCCGGTGGCCCGAGAAAAAGGAGTGCGCCCAGGGTTGCCTCGACATCCCGCCCTTCCCCTACCGGCGAGCGGTCTAGCGCAGAGACATATCCCAATCAGTTAATAATGCATCACCACCAGGTGCATGTGAAAGAGTGGTTTTTGCGCAAGATTTCGAAATAGGAAGGTATACGGGCAGGGTTGAACGGATACCGGAAAGTCCTTTCATCGGAACATTCACTTCCTGTGTTTTTCCATTCACTCTCTTGCGAGACTTTTTGCTTTCTCAATCTGTGATGGGATCATTCTCTTTTCAACGACACCTCTATATTTGATCGCGGTTTTGTCCCCATTTGCTCCTGCAATGTTCCACCACATATGAGCAAGGACATACTCCTTGGGAACACCTTTTCCATGGGAATACGCTACGCCTAGATATTTTGTTTTTATAAATTTCTCTGTCTTTTGTCGAAAAATCTCATCGGACCGCATAAGAAAATATTGCAGTAATGGGAAGGAATTTTCTTTTGGATCTTAATGCAGGCGGAAACGGATCGAACTTGGGATCGGAGACTGCAGAAATGGCAACTTTATCCAGGATGTCGTGACCGGAAGAACTCACTAGTTCCACCCGCCGGAGACTGCCGTCATCCCTGAGGACGAACTTCAATTTTACCTCTCCTGGATACTTCGACGCCCGGGGATCCCACGCCTCCCGAATCTTTCGCCTGAGATGGGCGAAATAGTCATTGAACCGGAAATCACGAGTATCCAGGGAGGCGACTTCGCCCTCTTCTTCCATCTGCTTTTTGAGATTCGCCTTTACAATCCGTTCTCCGTCTTTTTCCGATATTTCCACACTTGGCATGTTTGCCCTTCTCTGCTGGGTGGGCGTGCTCATTTCCGTTGTGGCTTGTTCGCCAGCGAGTTTCTTCAACCACAGGGAATTCGGATACTTATTCATCAGAAATAATTTCACAGTTCCGGGATCAAATTGTTCATGCTTGAGCTTCAAATCGAATCTCTCTGCTACTTCCAAATGGTAAGTCCCTGCCTCGACGATTTCTCCGGCTGACGACGGAACGACAAAGAAATGCCTTTTGCCAAGTTTCAAGGTCACCGTTTCCCGTAGCAAGGGGGCTTCTCCTCTCATAGTGACCTTATTGAGATAGTACAGGCCTGGAGGAATGTTCGCGGAAAAAAAATACCCTCCCTCGCCTGTTGTGGCCTCCAGGATTTTGCTTCCGTCCTCACTCACAATTTCAACGTCGATTAACTCTTCAATTGTTCCGATGTGCAGGGTGCCCCCGGCTCCGCTGGGGCCCGGATATTTGTTGTTGATGACCACTCTCCCCACAACCAGAGAACTGTTTGGCCCGGTCGGATTGGCCAGGGGAGCGGCGCAACCGATGACAAAACCAAAAAGAAAGAGGAGAAGAACCGAGAATTGGAAATTTTGATTTCGGTATTGACCTTGGCTATGCGAAAAAAGAGAAAACAAACGCGAAATGGGCGATGCGCTTGAAATTCGAACGTGATACGGCCGCTTTGGCATTGCCCGACCCCCTTCGTGACAGGCCATTGCGATGGACCGGCTCCGGAATCAGTCGGTGCCAAACACCCGTCTTCGAATATATGTGATTCCAGATAGTATCATTTTACCGTATCTTCGTAAAACCCCACCACAATGTCTTGAGCCGTCTCCATCCAAATCCAGCGTGGCCCCGGCCTCCCTAATTTCCGTTGCTCAAGGCCTGCTCGTCGGGCTCGGGGAACTTGTCCGGCCAGTTGTCGATCATTTCCTGCAGATAATTTTTCACCTTGTTCGGATCGAGATGGATCGATTTTTTGATCTTGTTCACCTCGGACTGCTCTTCCACCGGGATGTGAAGCGAATCCATGAAGCGGTTCCACGAGTTGAACCAGCAGCTCATCATCGTGACCTCGATGAGCTCCGTCTCGGTGAATTCTTTTGAAACCTGCTCATACACATCGTCGCGCGAGCGCGCCGTGTTTTTGGTGACATGCTCCGCCCAGAGGACGGCGGCCTTCTCCCTAGAAGAGAGATGGGGCGAACTCATGTAATCGTCCGAGACGATGGCCTCGTGCTGCTCGTCGGTGATGCCCGCCGCTTGACCAAGCGCCGTGTTGTGCGCCATTCAGTAATTGCAGCCGTTCAACTGGCTCGTCTTGATGATGACCATTTCCTTTAACTTCGATGAAAGCACGCTGCCCGCCCCCTCGCGCTGCAGCGTCGCGTTGTAAAGCAGGAGCATCCGCGCGATGAGTGGCACATTCCCCAGCACCTGGATGGAATGCGGCACCCGCCCGAGCATCTGCGTCGTCGCCTCGTAGAATCGGGCGACCTCCCCCTCTGCTTCATCCAGTCCAATCTGACGTACTCTCGACATCGCCGGCTCCTTTTCGCGGACCGTCCGGTTCAGGAAACGGTCCCGTTCAATCGATCGGGAATAATAAAATTACGCCTTTAACTCACCCGCCAGCCAGCGGCGGAAGGCGGCCAGCGCCCGTCCCCGGTGGCTAATCCGGTTTTTCGTCTCCAGATCGAGCTCGGCGGCCGTACAATTCTGATCGGGAAGGTAGAACAGGGGATCATACCCGAATCCCCCCTCCCCCCGCGGGGCGTCCAGCACGCGCCCCGGGAGCTCTCCCTCGAAAAACACCGGCTCCTCGCCGGGCCGGCAAAACGCGAGGACGCAGACGTAGCGGCCGCCGCGCTTATCTTCCGCCACCCCTTCCAGCCGCTCGATCAGCAGGCGGTTGCGCCCGCCATCGTCCAGCCCCTCGCCCCCGAAGCGGGCGGAGTGAACACCGAGCTCGCCGGGGAGCGCATCCACCTCGACGCCGGAATCGTCCGCCAGCGCGGGCACCCCGCTCGCGCGGCAGATCGTCTCGGCCTTCTTCAGCGCATTTTCAGCATAGGTTTGACCGTCCTCGATGACTTCGGCATCGATTCCGGCTTCGTCCTGCGAGAGAACTTCCACGGGAAGATCGCCGAGCGCGGCGCGCACCTCCCGGAGCTTCCCGGCGTTCCGGGTCGCCAGCAAGATCTTCACGCTCAGGCGCCGTCGAGGTGCCGACTCTGGATTTCGAGCAGATGCTTGATCCCTTTTTCACCCAGCGAGATCAGCCGGGTCATATCGGCTTTGCTGAAAGGCAACCCCTCCGCTGTCCCTTGTACTTCCACGAAATGACCCTTCCCCGTCATGACGATGTTCATGTCCACATCGGCTTCCACGTCCTCGCCGTAGTCGAGATCGAGGATCGGCGTCGTCCCGATGAGGCCGACGCTCACCGCCGCAATCGAGCCGGTCAGGGGATTGTGCTTCAGCTCCCCGGTTTTCATCATGGTATCGACCGCCCGGCAGAGGGCCATGTATCCGCCCGTGACGGAAGCGCAGCGCGTCCCGCCGTCCGCCTGCAGAACGTCGCAGTCGATGTAAATCGTCCGCTCTCCCATGAGGGAGAGATCGACCACCGCCCGCATCGAGCGGCCGATGAGACGCTGGATCTCCATCGTTCGCCCGCTCCTCGCCCGCGAGCGGGGGACGCGCGAGGTGCCGCTCCCCGGCAGCATGGAATACTCGGACGTGACCCAGCCTTCTCCGGAACCCTTCTTGTGCGGCGGAACCTGATCTTCTGCCGTGGCCGTGCAGAGAACACGCGTGTTCCCCATCTCGAAGATGCAGCTCCCCGTCGCCGTATGGATGTAGTCGAGCTGAACCTTGACCTCCCGGCACTCATCGGGCATGCGCCCGTCCGAGCGAATCAATGGCCCGATGCCGGATTTGCTTTTTTTCTTGGCTGTTTTCGCCATCACACCCTCATCAGAACGGATCAAAAAGAAGATTTGTCAGATATTACTTGTCCTCACCGCGAGATGCCACCCAAAAGCAGGGAGAAGACAAACCAGATCGGAACAAGGGGGGGTTACGTCTGTACCAATTCGGACATATTCAAACCGGAGTCGCCGGCAAGGCCCGCGGCCGGGCCGGCGTTTACTGCGCGGAGAATTTGTTCGGAGAGAGCCCCACCCAGGAACGGAGCCGGGCGACGCCGTTCTGCGCCACCTCGTAGATGCTGGGGACCAGGAAGAGGGTGAACAGCGTGGAAAGGGAGAGACCGCTGAGGACGACGATTCCGAGCGGCTTGAGCATTTCGGAACCCTGCCCCCAACCGAGCGCAAGGGGAATGAGCGCACAAACGGTCGTGAGCGTGGTCATGAGGACGGGCCGCAGCCGGGTCGAGGCGCCCTCGATGATCGCCTCGCGCTGCGCCATGCCCTCCTCTCTCAAACGCTCGATGTAGTCCACCATCACGATGGAGTTGTTCACCACGATCCCCACCAGCAGGATCACCCCGATCAGGACCGTCGAGCCGAAAGGCGTTCCGGTCAGATAGAGCCCCAGTAGCGCGCCCGACAGCGCGGGCGGCACCGCGAAGATAATGACGAACGGGTTCACGAGCGAGTCGTACTGCACCGCCATCACGACATAGACCAGAAAAATCGCCAGCAGCGCCAGGATCAAAAGCTCGCGGTTCGACTTTTTCAGGTTCTCCTCGTCGTCGCCGGGAAGGATGAAATATCCCCTCGGGATTTTCATCTCCGCCAGGCGCGCGCGGACGTCCTGGCCGACCTCGCCCAGCGAGCGCCCCGAGATATCGCCCGTGATCTGAACGAGCCGGTTCTGATCCACCCGGACGATAACCGAACTCCCCTGGCCGTACTTCACGCGGGCGACGTGGTTCAGCCGGGTGAAGCCGTTTTGCATGGGAAAGAGCGGCAGGTTTTCCAGATCCTGCTCGCTCCGGATTTGCGTATCCGCGAGCTTCACCCGGACGGGCACCCGGCGGTCCAGCCGGTTCAGGTAGGTCGCGACCGAACCATCGACCGCCGTACTGACGGTGTCGCCCACCTCCTCCACCGAAAGACCCAGCTCGGCCGCCCGTTCCCGGTTCACCTCGATATGAAATTCGGGCCGGGGGCGATCCTCGTTCATCTGAACGTTGTGAAGACCTGGAGTCCCCCGGAGGCGATCCACCGCCTCTTCGGCGATTCGGTTCAGGACGGGAAGCTCATCCCCGCGAACCCCGAGCGAGAAACTCTTGTTATGACGGCTGTTGGAAGTGCGGAGCCCCCGGACGCGGCTCTTGTAGGAATATATCCGCGCGTCCGGAAAATCCAGCCTCGCCAGCCGGGGCCGGAGCTTTTTCAGATATCCGAATACATTCACGCCTTGCTTTAAATTGACCGCGATACGCCCCCGGGAGGCCGACGCCGAGAAATTTCTTCCGAAGAGCCTCCCTCCCGCCGTCGCGAAAACGTTTTTCACCTGGGGATCGCTGGCCAGCATGTCGTGAATCCGCCGGGTCACGCGCTTCGTGTATTCCAGCGTTCCGCCCGGCGAGAAGCGGATGTCCACCGTGATGCGCCCGTCGTCCACTTGGGGAATCAGCTCGTTCCCGAGCTTGTCCAGCAGGTAGAATCCGCCCGAGCAGAGCCCGAGCGCCAGAATGATCACCAGCCACCGCAGGCGCAGGACGGGCCCGAGCAGATAGCGGTAGAGCGCGACCGTGCGCTCAACGAGCCAGACGGAAAACCGGAACAGTGGGAAACGAGAGAGCCCGCTCGTCATCGGCACCTGTAAAAGCCGGGCCGAGAGCATGGCCACCACCGTCAGGCCGACGATCAGGCTGCAGAGAAAGGCGAAGGTGATGGTCAAAATGAGCTCGCGGAACAACAGGGCGACATATCCCGAAACCAGCAGGAAGGGCAGCACCGCCGCCACGTTGGTCATGGTGGAAGCCACCATGGCGCTCTCGACCTCCCGCGCTCCCTCTTCCGCCGCCGTGACGGGATCCTCGCCCCGGGCCTGGTGGCGGGAGATGTTTTCGAGCATGACAATGGCGTTATCGACGAGCATCCCGACCCCGAGCGCGACGCCGCCCAGGCTAAAGATATTGAAGGTGAACCCGAACAT
The DNA here is from genome assembly GCA_947258645.1 of uncultured Nitrospinota bacterium. Classification (GTDB taxonomy): domain Bacteria; phylum UBA8248; class UBA8248; order UBA8248; family UBA8248; genus CAMYJL01. The sequence goes on along the minus strand of CAMYJL010000157.1, from coordinate 719 downwards.
CCACATCAGGAAGAAAGTGAACACCGAGGCCACGGGGATGGCGAGGCCGATGATGAAGGTTCGCCGCAGACTTCCCAGGAAGAAAATGACGACCAGGATGGCCAGCAGGCCGCCCACCAGCGCCGACGAAAGAACGTTTTTAATGGACGCGCGGATGAAGAAGCTCTGATCCGCAATCGGGGTGAGCGTGATATCCGGCGGGACGATGCCGTATCGCCTCAGAAAACGCAGCCGGGCCATGAGCCCGTCCACGACCGAGACGGTGTTGGCGTCGGGCTGCTTGAGAGCGACGACCTTGATGCTCTCATCGCCGTTCAGCCAGACGAAGATGCGCCGCTCCCGCCCGCCGTCCACGACCTTGGCGAAATCCCGCAGGTAGATGCTGCGCCCGTCCTCGGTCGGGAAGATGAGGTTCGAGAGTTCGGCCGCGTTCCGCAGCTTGCCCGAGGTCCGGCTCGAGTATTCGCGGTCGGCCGTTTTCACCCGGCCCGCCGCCATGTCCATATTTTCCGAGCGCATCCGCCGGAGGACCGCGGGAAGGTTCAGCCCCAGGCCCTGCATACGAGGAAAATCCACCAGCACCTGTATCTCTTCGCTCACCCCGCCGAACGCTTCGACCGAGGCAATGCCGGGAACCACCATGAGCTGGGGAACGAGAATCTTATTGGCCCAGGTCTGAAGTGCGGGGCCCTTCAGCGTTTTTGAAGAAAGGGCGAAAG